>DASVKT010000162.1:0-17525 GCA_036385235.1 Candidatus Limnocylindrales bacterium
GGAGAGTCGCGCTCGCAGTCGCCAGGAGCCAGAACATTCCGACAACGACAACCACCACAAGCAGACGTTGCCGCTTGTTGAGAGCGAGGATCCTCCCGGGCAGAAGCATGAGCGGGAGCACCAGCAGCGAGAGAAGTGCCGCCCCGAGGAATGCCATGGCCAACAGATCATTCGGGACCGACCAGCCAACTTCAGGACGCAGGAGACCGGCGACCATCGAACCGATCGCCAGGCCGGCTACCACCAGGCCGACGAACCGGCGCCGGAGCCGGCCATCGATTCGGCCGAGGAAGTCGATTGCCAGCGGCAACATCGCCAGCGGCACCAGCAGCGAACCGACCACGACCGCCAGCTCGGACGGGTAGTTATCGATCGGGCGAGCGAGGAGCGGGATCGCGGTCGCCAGAGGGAGAGTCAGCGCGTACGGTCGGAGGGTCGAACCAACCCAGCCGCGCCCGACCGCCAGCCAGCCGAGCGCCAGGATGATCAAGCCGAATACGACGGGCGCAGGATCGGGCGTTTCGTATGGGTACAGGAAATACCCGGTTCGGTCGGCGCCATTGCTTGAATATCCGTAGGTGGCCTGCGGACCTCCCGTGATGCAAAGCGTTCCCCCATTGCCGGCCTGCAGCAACTCGGTCGCAATCGCGCCACCGATCGTAGGCACACACACGCCTGCGGCGAGGTCATTCGGGTTTAGATATCCCCACTGGATGGCCTGGCCGTGGAGGCAGCCCGCGTCGTCTGCGGCACACGAAACAGGCGGCAAGGGATGGTTGGCCGGGTCGGACAACCAGGGGATGTCACTGCTGCGCGCTGCCTCCACGAGTTGAGTGAAGGTTGCCTGCTCAGAATCGGCGTCGCCTCGCGAGAGGGTCATGACCCCGGTCCACGATCCTCCCGACGCGGCCAAGCTGCGCTTCGCCTGATCCGACAGTCCCAGGACATACAAGTCATCCAGGTTCTGGACAACGACACCCGGCTGGATTCCCGACTGGAAAGCCGCGGAACCGTACTCAACGGACGCGACCTCAACCTGGCCATCGACATAGGCCAGCCGCAGCCCCTGGTCCGGGGCGGGCAGGAACTGGCCGGCCAGCGAAGCGGCAATCGCGACTACGGCTATCGAAATCGGCATGACGGCCCGGAGCGAAATGCGTCGGAGTCTTCTCATGGCGCCGAAGGTATCACCGCCCGGACCGCGTGAAACGGCGGGAAATCCCGCTACGGAAGGTCGCCGCTCAGGCTGGACGCAACTTGCCGCCCCACGCGACCGCCGAGCGGGACGCGACTTTACGGGCCCACGCCGCCGCCGAATTTCCCTATATCAACCACAGGAGTGTTATGGAATTCCGTGTTCGAACGGACCAGCCCGCAAGAGACTTCGGTAGCCGATAACGGCTGATTGAGCCGCCATTCGGGCTTGGCATGGGTCGCCAGTGGGCAGATTCGAGGCGATTTGAGCCGGTCCCGGCCGGTCGAATTCGCAGCTTCTTCCATACGACTCTCCCCACTGATATTTGGAAATTGGCCGGGCGAGCCGTGGCCTGAACCACTCCCCCCTATCCGCCCTGCATGCCCTGGTGCATAGCATCGCCCGGGCGTTTGCATAAGACACGGAACCATTGCGCATATCCACAGGATCATGCATACTTCGGTCCTGATGTTCACCCACCTTCTGGCCAAGTCCAAGTCGAAGCGCTGGCGGCCCTGCCGGGAGGCACGGCCCTAGGGCTCGGCGGCGTTCGGAATGAACCGCGGAGCTGAGGGGCCAGAAGCTCCGGCGGGCCGCGACACCAACGACAGGTGGCGCGGCCTTTCTGTACGAGGGGGGCCAGCGCAACGGGCAGCGGGCCACGGGCACCGGGCCACGGCCGCGGCCACAGCCCAGCCAACGGGCCAGAAAACAACCACTTACCACACGCAACCAACGGAGGAAGCCAGGGATGTTGAGCATCGTCGCCGGAGACGGAGGCATGGGCCGGGCAGTCGCATCCGCGCTCGCCGGCCGCGGCATGCCACCCATGGCGATCCTGGGTATGCCGGATACGGCCGAGGGCCACTCCCCAACGGCCTTCCGCAACGCCGACGTCCTCTTCGAGTTCAGCGTCGGTGAAGCGGTCCTGCAGAACGTCCGGACCGCCATCGATGGCGGCGTCCGCCACTTCGTGATCGGCACCACTAACTGGGCCCAAGATCGGGGCGCGGTGGAAGGCCTGCTCATCAAGAACGAAGCCACGGCCGTCGCCTCCGCCACGTTCAGCCTGGGCGTTATGCTCTTCGCCCGCCTCGTCGAGGAAGCCGCCCGGCTCTTCGGCCCGTTCGCGGAATACGACCCGTATCTCGTCGAGTGGCACCGCCGCACCAAGACGGACCGCCCCTCCGGCACGGCCATCGAACTCAGTCGCCGTCTCATCGCCGCCCATCCCCGCAAGACCCACGTGGCCCAGCCCATGGCCCAGGGCTCGCCGGCGCCGGAGGAGCTGGACGTCGCGGTCATTCGGGCCGGCGCCGCCCCGGGCATGCACCTCGTCGGCTTCGACGCCCCGGGCGAGAGCCTGGAGATGCGCCTCACCGCCCGCGACAGATCGGCCTATGCATCCGGCGCCATCACTGCCGCCGAATGGCTCCTGGCCGAAAACCGAGAGCCCGGCTTCCACAGCTTCGCCGACATCGTCGACTCGATCATCGCCAACCAGCCGCACGGATCCGGAACCAACGGCTGATCGGCCGCCGCCCGGACTTCGCCGCTTCCTACCGCTGACCCAGCCAAGACCCACGAAGGAGCACCCGAGATGCCGCCCAGCCGCCAGTTCCGCGGAGCATTCACCGCCCTCGTGACCCCGTTTACGCCCACCGGCGCAATCGATGAGGATGCATTCAAGGCACTTGTCCGCCGCCAGATCGACGCCGGTATCCACGGCCTCGTTGCCTGCGGCACCACCGGCGAGACCCCCACGCTGAGCCACGATGAAGACGAGTGGGTCATCGCCACCACCCTCGAGATCGCCAACGAGCGACCCAGCCGGGCCCGCGTCCGTGTCATCGCCGGCACCGGCTCCAACAACACCGCAACGGCAATCAGTTCCACTCGCCGCGCGGCCAAGATCGGCGTCGACGCCGCTCTGGTCGTTGCGCCGTACTACAACAAGCCGGATCAGCGAATGATGGAGACTCACTTCCGCGCCGTCGCGGACGAGGGCGGCCTCCCGGTCATCGTCTACAACGTCCCCGGCCGGACCGGTGTGAACGTCGAGGCCTCCACGCTGCTGAGATTGGCCGAGCATCCCGGGATCGTCGCGGTCAAGGAAGCGTCCGGCAACATGGACCAGATCGCCACGATCCTGCGCGACCGCCCGGCCAACTTCTCGGTCCTGGCGGGTGACGACAGCTGGACCTTCCCGATGCTGGCCATGGCCGGAGACGGCGTCATCAGCACCTGCTCCAACGAGATCCCCGGCGAGATGGCCGCCATGTGCGACGCCGCGTTTGCCGGCGATTGGGATCACGCTCGCGCGATCCACGAGCGCTGGCTGCCCCTGATGAAGGCCAACTTCGTCGGCGGGCCGAACCCGGTCCCGGTCAAGGCCGCCATGGCCCTGATGGGCCTCCTTTCGGACTCGCTCCGCATGCCCCTCATGCCGCTCGAAGATCAGCACCGGGCTCGGCTTCAGACGATCCTGGAAGACGCCGGCCTCCTTGGCACCGAAGCGGGTGCGACCGGCCGGGCGACGTCCGGGACCAACGGGGCGGCAAAGCACATGGCCACGACAGGCGCGCACGCGTGAGCATCCTGGAGGACCTCGACGCCGGAATAGTCCGCGCGGCGCATCCGGATCCGGATGCGCCCGACGGCTGGCGCGTCGATTCGGCCGTGCAGCAAGCAATCCTGCTTCAATTCGCCGACCGCGAGACGCGAACGTGGGACCTGGACGGCGCGATGCAGTTCCGCGACCGCGTCGGCCTGCCGGTCAAGGACCTCCTGAACTCGTCCGAGGCACAGGCCGCGCTCGCCACCGGCAAGCCCTGGCGCATCGTGCCGGGCGGGTCGTCCGTCCGGGCCGGCGTCTATCTCGCGCCCGGCGTGACGATCATCCCGCCCTCGTTCATCAACATCGGGGCCTGGGTCGGCGAGGGCACCATGGTGGACTCGCACGCACTCGTGGGCTCCTGCGCCCAGATCGGCTCCCGGGTCCATCTCTCCGCCGGCGTTCAGATCGGTGGCGTGCTGGAGCCGGCGGGCCGTCGGCCGGTCATCGTCGAGGATGAGGTCTTCGTCGGTGCCCAGGCGGCACTGCTCGAGGGCGTCCTGGTTCAGAAGGGCGCCGTCATCGCCGCCGGTGTCGTCCTGACCGGCACGAGCCGCCTCTACGACCTCGTCAACGAGCGCGTGATCGTCGGGACGCTGGACGCGCCGCTGGTCGTTCCGGCCGGTGCCGTCGTTGCCCCGGGCGTCCGGCAAGTAGCCGGCGAGTTCGCCGCCGCCAACGGCCTGGCCCTCTCCGCCGCGATCATCGTCAAGTACCGCGACGAGCGGACGGACGCTCGCGTCGCCCTGGAAGAAGCACTCCGATGAGCCCTTCCTCGACTCGCGCCGACGGCGGCACCGGCGGCCCGGGTGGCGCCGGTGGCACTCGCGGCACCGGCGGCACTCGCGCCGACGGCGGCACCGGGCTAGACGGCATCCTGAACGCCGGCCTCCTTGCCGGTATGGCGCCGACCGCCCTGGCCGAGGAGTTCGGCACTCCGTTCTACGTCTACGACCTTGACCTGATCGGCCGGCGCGTGGAAGCCCTGCGGGCGGCTCTGCCACGCGGCTTCCGGATCGCGTTTGCCGTCAAGGCAAACCCCTCTCTGGCGGTGGTCGCCCACCTGAACCGCTGCGGAGTCGGCGCCGACGTCGCCTCGGGCGGCGAGCTGGCCACGGTTCTGCGGGCCGGCTTCGATCCCAAGAACATCGCCATGACCGGCCCCGGCAAGCGAGACGAGGAACTCGCCGCCGCCGTTGCCGCCGAGATCGGCTTCATCACCGTCGAATCGCCCGGAGAGCTCCGCCGCCTCGAGGCCATCGCCGCCGCCGCCGGAAAACGCCAGCCGATCCTGCTACGCCTGGCCGTGGCCGAGGACGCGCATCTGGAAACGGTCCGAATCATCAGCGGCGTCGAAGGCAAGTTCGGCATGCCGCTCCACCAGCTGACCGAGACGGCTCGCGTCGCTGCCGCCTCCAAGAACGTGGAACTGCTGGGCGTCCACGCCTTTGGCGCCTCCAACGTCCGCGATGCGGAGCAGCTCGTTGGCCACGTGGCGGATCTCGTGGAGATCGGCCGACGGGTGGCGGCTGAGGCGGGCACCACGCTGCGCCTCGTGGACGCGGGTGGCGGCCTCGGCATCCCCTACTCGGACGGCGAGCGGCCGCTGGACCTGGACCGGCTCTGCCGCCGGCTCGGCGACCTGCGCGCGCGATGGGATTCGGACGCAGCACTGCGCCAGATGGAAATCGTCATGGAACCCGGCCGCTTCCTGGTGGGACCGGCCGGGGCATATGTCGCGCGAGTCGTCGACGTGAAGGGCCACGACTCCGCGCCGGTCGCCATCCTGGACGGCGGCATCAATCACGTCCTCCGGCCGGCCCTCATCGGCAGTGAACAGCGGCTCGCAGTCCTGGCTTCGGACGGTCTCCGGGCGATGGTCAAGACCACCGTCGCCGGCCCGCTATGCACCGGGCTGGACGTCTTCACCACCGGGGCAATGCTGCCCCGACCGCGGGTAGGCGACCTCGTCGCCGTCCTGGACGCGGGCGCCTACGGCTTCACCGAGTCCATGCCCTTCTTCCTGTCACACCCCACGGCCGCGGAAGTGGCCGTCAAGGCCGGCCGGGCCACGCTCATCCGGCCTCGAATAACACCCTCGGAACTTCTGGAGCGTCAAAAGAATCCGGACTGGTAGTCGGGCGACCGACTCCCAATTCAGTTACTCCGATTACAACGGAGGAGAGGCGGCGCCACTAGGGAGGCGCCGCCTTTTCTCTTCCTTGAGCGGCGCCGCCGGGAGGAGCGCCGCCTCGGGCGAGGCTACGACAGCGGCGGCAAGAAGTAGCCCGTAATGTCCATCACGAAGTGAGTGCTCGATCCCGGCGCCGGGAAGTAGACGACGCCGACGCTGCCATTGGACGCCAGGCTGACATCGAAACCGTTGGCCCTGATGTCGCCGACCGGGACGTTGAGCGTGGACGTGGGCGTAGTGGTGGTGGTCGCGACCGGAGCCACGGTCAGGTAGCCGTCCGCGGTCTGGCCGACCACGGTCAAGTTCCCGGACATGGCGATGGCCGTCTTGGGAACGTCGCCCTTGCCGGCAATCGGCACGACTACCGGCGAAGCAGCAGCCACTGGGCCCTGGACCGGCAGCGCGATGCGCGTATCCGCGACGCGAACGGGATTCATCGGCACAAACCGGGCCCCGCTCAACCCGCTAACGAAGTACCCGGTGACGTCGAAGATCAGGTGCGCGGTAGACGAGGCTCCGCCGACCCAGACGAAGGAGAGCGTTCCGGTGCCGCTGAGGGCAACCGTGACGCCGTCCGCTTTGGTGTCTCCCGGCTTGGCGTTGACCATCGAGCAGTTCATGTTTGTCGGGTCCGACGGTATGTACGGCCCCGCGAAGGCCCAGCCCGAGGCGGTGGGGCCGGTGACGGTAAGGTTGCCGGTCACGGCGACTGCCCCGGCCGGGACCCCGCCGGCGCCCCAGATCGACATCGTCTTCGAAACCTTGCTGGAGAAGGCGCCGGCTGCGGACAAGCCTGTTCCGAGTCGACTGTCCATGAGCCGCGCCGGGGTCAGTGTCTTGTAGGTGGCGCCGCTGTTGTCGGCGGTGAAGTATCCGGTCACATCGAAGATCAGATCGGTGGATCCGCTCGCCGTCATCCCGCCGGTGCCACACAGGACGAATGCCAGGCGCCCCAGAGAATCGAGGCCGGTGGTGATGTTGTTTGCCCTGTTGTCGCCGAGCGGGAAGTTCAGCGTGGAGGACCCCGGCGTGTTGGTTGGCTCCGGCCCGACGGACACATAGCCCGACATGGACTGCAGGGTTACCGTCACGATGCCCGTCACGGCGATCGCGGAGGGCGGCACACCGCCTCGGTTCCTCACCATCAGCTGCCGCGGAACGCGATTCGCGAACTTCCCGACCAGACCGACGCCGACTCTAGTATCCATCAGCCGGACGGGAGTGAGCGGATGGAACGTGGTGGCCGGATAGACGAGCGGCGGAATATACACCTCGGCGGTATTCAGGAAGTTATCGCCGTCCGCTGAATGACCACCCGCAACAAGCACGGAGCCATCGTTCAACACGGTGGCCGAGGCGTATCGGCGGCCGTTCTGCATGGCACCGGTGGGAGTCCAACCACCAAGAGTCGGGTCGAACAACTCCGCGGAGTTCAAGGCCGGCGAGGAACCGCTCGAGTAACCGCCCGCAACCAGAACGGTGCCATTGCCGAGGAGGGTCAGAGTCATGCCGTAGCGAGCCTGGCCCATGCTGCCCGTCAGCGTCCAGTGGCCCGTCGCCGGGTCGTAGATCTCCGCGCTGGCAAGGGCCGCGCCGCTCGCCGATGATCCGCCCGCAACCAGGATGCGGCCGTCGTTGAGGCGAACCGCGGCGTGGTCAAAACGGGCCACCTTCATCGCTTCGGCGGCAGTCCAGCCGGTAGTGCTGTCGTAGATCGCAACCGCGGACATAGCCGCCGTGCCACCGCTCGTGCCGTCGTTACCGCCCGCAACCAGGATCTTGCCGCCGGCGAGGGCCGTGGCCGTCAGGGCGTAGCGTCCAACCCCCGGCAGAGCAGGGCCGGCGCTCCAGGAGTTCCCGGCAGCCGAGTAAAGATCGACCGCATTGGTCGTCATCGAGTCGCTGCCGTCCATGCCGGCGATCACGAGCAGATTGCCATTCGAGAGCTGGGCGCCGGCGCCGTAGGCATGGGGGTGAGTCATCGCCGGCGTCTTCGCCCACTTGTTTGCCCCCGGAGTGTAGAGATCGCCGTAGCCGTAGTAGCCGCTATCCCCGGCGCCACCTGCGAAGAGCGCCTTGCCGTTGGGCAGGAGAGCCCCGACATCGCCTGCCTCCGCCTGGCCGATCGATCCGGCAGAAGTCCAACTGGCGCCTGTGGGGGTCCACCTTTCGGCGGCCGCCGTGAAGGACAAGCCGTCCGTGCCGCCCGCCGTGATCACGGAGCCGTCGGCAAGCTTGACGAGCGGCGCAAAACCACGAGTCTGGCTCATCGCGCCGGTCGTGGACCAGATACCCGGCACCGCCCCGGTTCCGGCAGCCTGCTGGACCGGCGCCGAGACGACGGCACCGACTAGAAGTGCCCCGACAAGACCGAGTCTGGCCGATTTCCGTATGGTGATCTTGGGTCTCACGGGCACAGTGTGCCGCTCTGCCTCCTGATCGCGCAACCCGGCGACGGTCCTAGCGCGACAGAACCAGGCAAAATAACCGCGCACTCAGCGTTAGGAAGTGATAAAACCATGGGCGTGATCAGCCTCCGCGATCGATTCGAAGAGGAGCAAGCCGCTCCCCGCCGAGAGGCAGCCAAACGGCCGCCCGCGATCTTCCTCATCGGCGTCATGATGACGATCGCCGTTGTCGGCGGCTTGATGCTGCGCGGGGCAATCGCCGGTGGCGCCTTCGCCGCCGCCGGCTCAACCAGCCCATCCGCAGTCGTCCGGGCCGGCTCGCCGACGCCTCCCGCCGCGGCGAGCGTCGCTGCCTACCTGGGCCTGACGGGATACGTCTGGCCGCTGGACAACCCGGTGATCACACTTCCCTACGAGCCCACGGATTGGGGCGAATTCTTTGTGAATGGGATCCGTTTCCACGATGGCGTGGACATGGCCTCGGATTGCGGAGACAAGGTCCATGCCGCCCACGACGGCGTGGTCCTGGCCGCGAGCCGCCAGTACGACGACTACATGGGTTGGACCAGTTCTCTCACGCCCTACTACAACCTTCTCAACACCAAGCATTGGTGGGACAGTCTGCCGATCGTTATCGTCATCGACGACGGCGACGGATACCTCAGCATCTACGCCCACGAATATCAGGTGCTCGTGAAGGTGGGCCAGAAGGTGAAGGCCGGCGATGTGATCGGCTATGAAGGTCAGACCGGCAACGCATCCGGCTGCCATGTTCACTTCGGTCTGTTCAGCCCGACGGAAACGGCGAGGTTCCAGCTCGACCCGGCCATCGTCTCCAAGGACCAGATGCCGGCCGAGGAGATCGCCCGCATCGACCCGCTGCTGGTTCTGCCGTTCCGCTGTGAGTTCGAGGAAATGCGAGCGTTGCGGCCGGTTGAAGCAGCCCCGTGCCCGCCGCTCGTATCTCCGACGCCGACGGGCAAGGGAAGCTCGAAAGCGACGCCGACGGCCAGCTCGAACGGCTCGCCGAGGCTCTAGCCGGACGTCTGCTCTGGCGTGGGGCGAGAAGCGAAGTACAGACGATGGCCGAAACGCCACTTGCGGACGGCGACGTAGCGGTCACATCTGGCGCGGACCACGGTCTTGGCCAGGCTTCGTCTGTTTCCACGGAGAAGATCGGCGGGTATGGAGACCAACTCCTGCCCCTCCGGCGAGCGCAGCAGGCCCGTGCCTCTGGGGCCGGGCGCCAGATCGCCGATTTCCTCCCATCGATAGACTCGCACGCCCACCGCGGGGATCCGCAACTCTAGTTCGGTGGGCGTGACCACAGCCCTTGGAGGAGGCGAGGGATAGAGACGTCGAATGCCCGGCAGTCGCCAGCCGAACCGGAAGAAGCCGCCGGCGACGGCTCCAAGGACGGCCAAAGCCATCATGATCTGGCTAGGTGTGAAGTCGCTGGGTACCACGCCCCAAGCGAGTGCGCACACCATGGAGGCCATCACCCAGGAGAAGCCCCAGAAGTACAGCACCAAGTACACCCTGAGGCCGAGCCGCGTTGGCGATGGCATGAATGGTCTGACGACCTGCCGAGTCGATCTGTCCCCGCCGCTGCGGCCGCGCGGTCCGATCATCGCGCCGACTACTCCGCCCGGCCGAACCGCCGCGCCACGAGTGAGTACGCCGGGAGTCTGGCTAGGGCTGCGCTGACGGGGAGCGCCGCGGTTCCATCCCGGCCCACAACGGCGAGCAGCGAGTCAGTGGCCGTTGCTTCGGCCGGGCGCGCGTCCACCTCGGCCATATCGATGGCGAATCGGCCGGCCACGTCGGGCCCAAGTTCCGCTCGCGTCGCAGCCAGGGCGTCGGCCCGTTCCGAGGCTTCGTAATTCCGCCGCAATTCAGCCTCAGTTCGCCATCGCGGGCGCCGCAGAAGGATCGCGGACCAGGCCCGCCCAACCTCCGGCGTGACCGTTCCGTCGCCGGGCGCAGGTTCTGCAGAAAGTGCCTCGCCCCGCGCCCAGAGCGCGGCCTGATGCAGAAGGGCGTACTCGTCCAAGTCCGCATAGTGGCCCAGATCGTCCGCCGGCGAACCCTCGCCAAAGATTGCCAGGATGCTCGGCCGGAAAACTTCGGCCAGATCCAGGTCGATCGCCCGCACGGACCGGTGGTAGTAGATCTGCTGATACATGAAGAGGCGCGCGGTCAGGAACATCTCCAGCGCCCCGAGGCCGGGCTCGTAGAGGCTCAACCCCGCCGGCCCGATGAACGAGTACCGCCGCAGCCGCTCCACATCCACCGGTCCCGTGGAGACGCCGATCAGATAGGCATCCCGGCGCACGTAGTCCAGGTTGTCCACCGTGAACACGCCGGACAGCAGAGGCTGGAGCCAGCGCAGCCAGCGCGGCATCGACGCGTCCGCGATCGCGGGCTTGGAGATCAGGAACGAGAGCCAGCGCGGGTCGATCGATTCGTCGGGGCGCAGCGCGTCCCGCGCGGGGACGGCGCCGGGTGCCCGCCGGACGGCACGGATCAAGTCGCCCAGTTCCCGCTCGATGATCAGCTGGGACAGATCCTCGTGAGTGAGAGTCTTGCTGCGCCGCCGCGGGTCCGCGGGCGCCGGGAAGTGACATAACACGTGCTCGTCGAAGAAATGGGCAAACGGGCCGTGGCCCACGTCGTGAAGCAACCCGGCGAGCCGCATTGTCTCGACCACCAGGCCCTCGCTGGGCGGCTCGGCGCCCGGCGCCACGGCGGCCAGGGCAGCCATGAGGCTTGGATACAAATGGCGCGCCCACAGTCCCGCCTCGTGCATCACGCCCAGGCTATGGGTAAAGCGGCTGTGCTCCGCCGTAGGGAAGACCCAGCGCGCGCTCTGGAGCTGGCTGATCCGCCGCATCCGCTGGACCCACGCCGAGTCGAGCAGGTCGCCCTCAGCCGCCTCCTCCGCCGGCAGATTGAGAGCCTCCGCTCGCTCCGGCGTCAGACGCTTAGTCAGCTCGATGTAGCCGTGAATCGGGTCGCTCACCAGATTGACGGCCCAGAGCTGGGGCGGGACCTGGACGCCGGGGGCCGCGCCGGTGGCGGTCTCGTCGATCAGGGCGGGCAGTTGCTCGTTCACCCGACTAGGGTAGCCGGACGTCACCGCTCCGACATAGCCCCCAAACGCAGACTTTCAGTGCCGCCGCACCGCGCGCCCAGGCCCTGCGGCACACCGCGATCTCGCTACTTTCTCGCTGTTGTGAACAGTTGCGGCGCCACCGACCGTTCGGCACAGGCGAATCCTCGCTCAGGCCGGCCCGCGGATGCCGAAAACCCATGCCACGGCGCCGCCAGGCGGCACTGAGTCCGCCCAGCAATGCGCAGCGAGTGGGCAGCGGCCGGCTCGAGGGCCCTGACGTCGAGCTGGACGCCCTTGCTGTTCACGTGGGAGAGAAAGTTGCGCGATCGCGGTGGTTGGCCCGCTGAGAGCTCCATCCCGCCTCAATGCGCGATCGCGGTGGTTGGCCCGCTGAGAGCTCCATCCCGCCTCAATGCATGTCCGATGTGCCTGAATACGCTGAGTCCGAGGCCTCGAAACGAGGTCGAGGCGTGCCCGAAACGAGGTCGAGGCGTGCCCGAGAGGCGGTCGAGGCGTGCCCGAAACGAGGTCGAGGCGTGCCCGAGACGCGTGTCGGCTGAATGGCACTCGCGTGGCGATCAGCCCGAAGGTCGTGACTCACGTCGGAGACTACCGCTGTCGGACCCCGACGGTAGGAAACGTCTTCAGGCGACTGCGCGATCCGGAGCGCTTGGTCGAACCTCGGTCGACTGCGAACGACAAGAATCGGCCGACGGCACTGCGGTGGCTCCCATCCAGCAGATGCCCCCGTCTCTGAAGGATGGACACCAGCTCATCGAATTGAGCTTCGGTGAACGCGCGGGCGGGTATCGGGACCCACGAGTCAGCGAATGGCCATGAGAACGGCAGCACGAGAACCGTTCTCTCCAGGCGAAGATGCCGGAGCTTTGACCATGTCGTTTGGCGAAAGTTCGGCACCGGCCAACCGGTAAGGCCTTCCTCATCGAAGTGAATATGGATCGTGCGACCGCGCAGCCAGATTTGGCCGCTGACCCACATTCCTACTGCGGACGCCAAGAATGGCGCGAGCGCGATAAGCAGGCAGCCCTAGACGATGTCTGAAGCAATGGGCTTGCCGACTGGATCGGCAACCGCGGACAGCAGTGCGACGCCTCCCGCAACGAACACCGCCGCACATAGGAGGCTGACCCAGGACGTCGCCCGCATCCAATAGAGGTCCCGAACTCGCAACTTATAGCTGATGTCGAGCGCCCGGTCGGGGCGATCCTGACCGGCGGCTGCGGTCTGGCCAAGCGAATCTCCCCTCAGTACCTCTCCGCCGCCTTCCGGCAGATCTCCGCGATTTCCTCCCGCAACTCCGGCGGCGCCAGGACTTCCACCTGGGCGCCCCAGCCCAGAATCCAGCGCCGGATCTCCACAGTGCCCGGAACGCGCGCCCGCCACAGAACGGACCCGTCCTCCTCGTGCGTGACGTGCTCGGAAGGATGCCAAACGGTCTCCGTGACCAGACCGGCGATCGCGGCGTCAAAGCGGAGCGACACTTCCACCTCTTCCTGGTCCGTAATCACGCCCCATGCCCGGCCGAGCCCCTCCTGGACGACCGCCGGATCGGGCGGCTCGAAGGTCTCCGTGCCCACCGACAGTTCCAGGATCCGCTGCAGCTTGAATGTCCGCACTGCCCCGCGCGACTCGTCAAAACCAATCAGATAGAGCGCCCGGGTCGTGGCGGACGCCTCGAGCAAGTAGGGGTGGACGCGCGAACGGCGCGGCGGCCGGCCGGGGCTATAAGTGGCGGCGTCGTACGTTAGTTCCACGATTCGACGATCGGACCAGGCCCGGGCCAGCAGGCGTAAGTGGCGTGTCAGCTGCTCGTCCGGCGGGCGGCTGGCCAGCACATCGACCGTTCGCTCCAGGTGGCGGGCCACGGTGGGCGGCAGGATCTCGGCCAGTTTCTGGAAGGCAGCGCCGGCGTCCGGGTCGTAGCGGTCGGCGAACTGGGCCATCAGCCGCGCGGCAAAGAAGAAGGTCACGGCCTCGTCCAGGGTCAGGCGCAGCGGCGGCAGGAACGCCCCTTCGACGATGCCCCACTTGCCGCCCTCGCTCCAGAGCGGGATCCCGATCTCACCTTCGAGGGCCTGCAGGTCGCGATAGACGGTTCGGCGCGACATCGCGGTGAAGCCCGCGACCGCGTCGACGGTTGCGCCTTCGGGATGGGCTGCCAGGAAGCGGAGGACCTTGTAGAAACGGGCCAGGCGATCGTGCTTGGGAGCGTCGAGCGGGTCCGTCGGAAACGTCATGAAGCCCCCATCAGTTGCCGGGCGGCGAGATCACGATGGCTGAGTCCCTGTCCACGGAAGTCATTTTCACCCACACGGTGGCCTGGATACCGTGTGGCAGGATCTCCTGGGCGTTGCCGTTGATGGTGCCGGAAACGATTCCCACCTCTCCGTCGAGGAAGATCCAGTAGTCCAGCTCGCCACGCCACGTTTCCAGCGACGCTTCCCCAACAAGCCAGGTTACCTGCGGGAAGGCTGCGACAAACGTCTTGCCGTCAACGTTCATGCGGCAGTGCCGCGCTCGGGCGCCCTCCACGTATTCCAGGCCACCGTTCTCGGCCGTTGCCCGGTTTTCCATGGTTAGCGCAGACGAAAGAACGGTCGCATCGAGCATCTGGCCGCCGATCGAACCGGGGGACGAAGGTGTCCAGCCAGTCCCCGGCGCCTCGATCCATACGGACTGCCCGACCTTGACGGCACCGTACTGCTCAAGCACGTCACTCCGAACAACACGCGCCGTCCAGCCCACATCGGCGCCGGACCTGCTTCCGCTCAGGCTCACCGTACCGACCGCTCGCGCGTCCACGTTGGCCGACAGATCGAACTGGTCGCGGCCTGACCTGGCGGCGACAATCGCTTTATCGCAGTCGGGCGGCGCGAGGGTGCCGGACCCCTGCGCGGCCAGGGCGATATCCGTCGGGCCGAACCGGGAATGAGCGACAGGCTTGTCCCGAAGGGCGGCGGCGTCCGCGAGACTGACACCGGCAAACGTGCCACCGATGATCGCCGTGGCAGCCAGGGCAAACGCCAGAGTCATGACCACGTGGCGACGCCCGTACGCGGTCTGGGCGACAAATTGCCTGCTGATCCCGAGACCGGCAAAGAGGCTCGTGGCGATGAGGGCCAGCAGCCAGGGATAGACAACCTCGAGGGACGGCAGGAGCGGCTCCGTCCCCCCCTCGATGACCTGACCTCCCAGCCGGAAGATGCAGGGGATGAGCAAGAGGCCCGCTAGAAGACCCAGCCAGAAGACCCCGGCCGAGCCGCGATCGCTTCGGACAAGTGGCGGCCAGACGACCGACGCCACGCTCACGATGAGGGGCAGTAGGGAGGCACAGCCGACGAGCAGATCCAGCGGACCGCCGGGGCGGTAGGCGACAAGGACCACGCCGCCGCCAGCGGTCCAAAGAACCGTGAGGGCGACTGCCAACAGCCTCAGTTCGAACTGACGAACGCGCACCGACGCAGTCTAGCGGGCCGGCGCCAGGGCTACGTAGAGCCCCTGGTATACCGCCCTGGGCCGCCCCCGCTCATGCGAACGCACCAGCGCTGGACCGCAAGTACCTGGGACCTTGGGACCCGCAGGACCTCGCGCCGGAGGGCCTCGTAGCCGACTATTCCGGTAAGGTAACAATCAGAGAAAAGGGCACGAAGATGGCTGGACAGACAGACCGAAACGGCGCAGGAGAAACCGGACCGATGGCCCACCGACCAGGTGCCGGCCGCCCCCGCTCCATGAGCTCTCAGTCCGGCAGCACGGCCGTTCCCATCGGAGTCAGCGGCGCCGTCCAGACCGGTCAGCCGGTCGCGATCATTCCGGTTGTCGCCCCGCTCGCGCCCGACCTTCAGCCCCGAATGCTCCAGACCCAGGCCGCCTACCGGCTCTTGGTCACGAGCGGCATCTCAAGCCCCGACGCCGCCGGCCTCATCGGCTACGTGTTGGGCCTGCCTAAGTGCGAATCGCGCTGGTCTCTCAATCAAATCAATCGCCTGCTGTTCCTTCGTTCCATGTACACGGACAGCAAATGGGGCAAGGCGGAACGACAACCCGAATGACTCGAACCCACCGCAGTAATGCCGGTGGCCAAAACTGAAGACCAGCGAATCCTGGGGCCCCTCCTCCAACCCGGGAATCGCGAAAGGTCAAGGCGGCGTCTCGATCCCCCCCAGACGCCGCCTTGACCTTTGTCCGGGGAGGCCTGATCAGGGTCCGACGGGACGCCGGCGGCCGCGTCCGACTCGACGGATAGCTCGACAGGGTTCAGGGCACAAAGAAACGCCCGAAGGAACCTACTCGCTGCATGAGCCTTGATGTCATCGCAGCTATTAGCAGGCGCTCAGCACCTTCGGACGTGCCAATAACGATAGAGAGATCCGACCGCCTGATCAATCAGGTTCTCCACCTATTTCAGGAATCGCCCTGCGACTTGTCCACCAGTTGTCCACGAATGGGGACAACTCGATTCAGGCTTGAGGGCGAATTCCTAGATGGAATGGACTGCCCCGACGCTCTTTTCGGCGAAACCTCGGCGAACGGCGCGCTCTGGCGCACCGAACAGGCGTTTCAGAATGCCTGCATTGCCGGCTCCTGCGCTCAGCCGACCTCGAATTGAAGCCTCGGCTCGAGCTGCGGCGCTGCCGCGGAATGGAACGACGAGTCATCCGCCACCGGCACGACGATCGCGTTGGAGAGCATCCGCAGCGTGCGCGGAGCAACGCGGAAGACGGCAGTATCCGTGCCCGCAGCAGCCCAGATCCACTGGTACTGATCGAGATTCTGATCCATCAGGATGCGCACGTCTTTGGTGTGACCGAAAGGCGGGATGCCGCCGATTGAGTAGCCGGTCAACTCACGGACTTCCAGGGCAGTTGCCACTCGAAGAGCGACCTCACCGGTGACCGCCGCGAGGAGCGCCAGGTCAGCCTTGTTCCGCCCCGACACCAGGACCACGATCGGCAGAAGCCGTCCTTCCGGCCGCGGGGCCACGAAGACGATGGACTTCACGATCTGGCCGATCTCCGCCTCCAGGACCGCCGCCGCTTCTTCCACGGTGTGCGTCGATTCCGGCATAAGCCGAATGTCGAGCGCCATTCCCTTGCGGGAAGCGGCCTCGACAACCCTCTGTATTCCTGGGTGCGAAAGATCCATCACGTTACGGAATCTACCATTCCTTTCTGCCGATTCTTAATGAAGATATCGGATTGCCTGCCCTGCGCAACAGTGGTAATCCGCGGTCCCTCAACCGGATGAGGCCCTCGGTCCCATCTCCTTCCCTATCTTCCTATTCGACGGAAACCCCGGATTGGATGAGTCGCCGTCGCGCTATTTTTCCGAAGGCCCTACGATTTGCCTCGTGAGAGCCATCCTCTTCGACTGGGACGGGACGATAGTCGACGCGATTCGGACGCTTTTCGAGATCGACGAGGCAATCTGCCGCCGGGTCGGGGTCCCGTTCGACGAAGCGATCTTCCGGCGTACCTTCTCTCCCAACTGGCGGCGAATGTACGACTCGCTGGGGATTCCGAAGGATCGGGTGGACGACGCCGTGCGTGTCTGGTCGGAGACATTCCGCGGCGACGAAATGGAGCCGTTTCCCGGGATTGTGGACGCCATCGCCAGACTGGCCGATGCGGGGTATCAACTGGGCATCGTGACGGGCGGCAGCCGGCAGGATATCGAGCCGCAGTTGGGTCGCCTTGGGCTCGACAAGCTCCTGACCGTACGGGTCTACGGCCACGATACGCCGGACGGAAAGCCACATCCGAGCCCGCTTCGACTGGCGCTCGATATGTGCGGGCCGATCCGGCCGGATGAGGCCATCTACGTCGGCGATGCGCTGGACGACGTTCGCATGTCGGCCGCCGCGGGCGTCAGGGGCGTCGGCATCGTGTCGATTCTGGCCACGGCCGACGAACTGCTGGCCGCCGGGGCCGACGAGGCTGCCGGCTCGGTCGTCGAGTGGGTGAATCGGCACCTTGGGG
>DASVKT010000163.1:0-5068 GCA_036385235.1 Candidatus Limnocylindrales bacterium
ACCAGACGGCATCAGGTGACAACGCGGGTGTCCCGCGAGCCCCCGAATGCCATCGGATCGAAGCCGCGCTCATTGCGAACTCCAGTGTCTAGGCGATTACGCCACGCCGGCCGGAACCGGCGCCGTGCCTGCGCCAACCGAGTTGGCGGGGCCGGTGGCGACCTGGATGGCCTGATCGAGGTCGGCGATGATGTCGTCGACGTGCTCGATGCCGACCGAGATGCGAACCAGCTCAGGAGTCACGCCGCTGGCGACCTGATCGGCCGCCGACAGCTGCTGGTGAGTGGTGGATGCGGGGTGGATGATCAGGCTCTTCGCGTCGCCGACGTTGGCCAGCAGGCTGAAGAGCTTGACCGAGTCGATGAGCTTGCGGCCGGCGTCGACGCCGCCCTTGAGCCCAAAGGTGACGACGCCGCCGTAGCCACCGCTGAGGTACTTCTCGGCGTTCTTGTGGGCCGGGTGAGAGGCCAAGCCGGGGTAGCTGACCCACGCGACGGCCGGGTTCTTCTCGAGCCACTTGGCGACCGCCAGTGCGTTGGAGCTGTGGCGCTCGATGCGCAGCGGCAGGGTTTCGAGGCCCTGGAGCAGCTGGAACGAGTTGAACGGGCTCAGGGCCGCGCCGAGGTCTCGAAGTCCCTGAACGCGAGCCTTGAGGATGAAGGCCAGATTGCCGAAGGCGCCGGTGTAGCTGATGCCGTGGTAGGACGGATCCGGATCCACGAAGTCCGCCTTGAAGCGGGCCGAGGCCGCCCAGTCGAATTTGCCGCTATCCACGATCACGCCGCCGATGACGGTCCCGTGGCCGCCGATCCACTTGGTGGCGGAGTGGACGACGATGTCGGCGCCCCACTCGAACGGTCGAGACAGTATCGGCGCGAAGGTGTTGTCGACGATGACCGGCACGCCGTGCTTGTGGGCGATCGCGGCGATGGCCTCGAAGTCCGGCACGTCCAGGCGCGGGTTTCCGATCGTCTCGAGGTAGACGCCCTTGGTATGGGCGTCGATCGCCTTGTCGAATTCTTCCGGCTTGGAGCCGTCGACGAACTTGAAGGTGATGCCGTACTTGGGCAGCGTGTACTGGAACAGGTTGTAGGTGCCGCCGTAGAGCGACGAGCTGGTGACGATGTTGTCGCCGGCGCGGCACAGGTTGAGGATCGTGAGAGTCTCGGCCGCCTGGCCGGAAGCCACGCCCAGTGCCGCGACGCCACCCTCGAGAGCGGCGATGCGCTGCTCGAAGACGTCGGTGGTCGGGTTCATCATCCGGGTGTAGATGTTGCCGAATTCCTGCAGGCCGAAGAGCCGGGCGGCGTGGTCGGCGTTGTCGAAGACGTAGCTGGTGGTGGCGTAGATCGGGACTGCGCGGGCCTTCGTTGTGGGATCGACGCTCTGGCCGGCGTGGATGGCGAGGGTTTCGCGGCGGGAGGGAGTGGTTTCAGACACGGTGGCTATCTCCTGGAAGTGGGGCGCTTTGTGTGGGCGGGGTACACGAACTTGTGGTTGATCCCGGGGGGCCCTGGGGAGGGCGAGCCAGCTGAGGGGCTTGGGATTGGCGGCTGCCCGCAGTGTGCGAGCGAAGCGAGCTTCGCTTTCGGAGAAACAAAAACCGCGGCTCCTGAGCGAAAGCTCGCTTTCGCTTGAAACCGCGGCCCCGGGACCGATCCTTGGTCAGGCTACGTTAGGTAGTCCAGACCTCAGACCCCATCCTCCGCACTTCGGGGCCGCCATGTCATGGACATCATCGAACCGCGCAAGGACAAAGCCTCGCGCTGGTTCTCCTGGCGGCTGAAGTGGTGGGCGTTCATTGCTGCGGAAGCATAAGGGCATTGGTGCGGATTGCGCAAGTGGGTGTTGAGGTGGCTCGGCTGAAGCCTACCAGGCGGCCCTTCTGAAGGCCTCGCGAGTTGCCGCAGAAGCGGTCCGGGCGAAAGCGCGGTTGTCCTGAGCGTCGAGCGCAAGAGCTTCGTCGAGGCGGCGCTGATCGTCTGCGTCGCGCTCGCGGGCGACGATCCCGGCAAGTTCAACGTCTACGGTCGTGCCGTGCTGTCGAGCGCAATCCTTGAGGAATGCGATCAGATTGGGCGGAAGAACCACGACAGCCTCCTGGCTGGATAATCGCCGAACAGCCGACGGTGGCTGGTGGACCGATCGTACGACTGTGAGGTTGAGTCATCAACGTCGGACCGAGATCGAGCTCGTCAACCTGATCGTCGATCACTTGACCGAGCACGGAGTGATGCCTGCGGCCCTCCTCTACGAGTCGCCCTTCACCGACATCACGCCGCGTGGTCCAGACGGTCTCTTCGTCTCAGCCGAAGTGGACGAGCTAATCGCCACGCTCCTGCGCGTTCGGGCAACGGCCGAGGCTGCATAGCGACCTTGGTCGGAACGAATACTTTATGGTCCAATTGGAATACAACGTATTCGTTTATCGAGGAAGATCGTGTTTCCCAAGAGCCTGGCTGCTGTCAACTCCGTGATCATGCTTCACGCTCACGCACCTCTTCAGATCGGGACCATCGCGGCGCTGGCCGGCATCACGCGCCCGGTCGCCCTGTCGGCTGTAGTGACCCTGGAGAAGCGGGGGTTGGTGACCCGAAGCAGGCGGCTCAAGCACGACGAGATCGCGCCGAACGCCCAGAGTCTCTACTACCCCGCGGCGTACCACACGGCACTGATCGACATGCCGATCGACGCGGTGCTCGCACCCTACCGCTGGCTGGCGGTCTTCGCCTACGGCTCGATGTCTCGGCCCGGAGGTGGGCGTCGAGACAGCGACATCGATCTCTTGGTCGTGGGTCGCTTCCCCGAGATCTCAGCGCAGCTGAAGCTCCAGCTTGACCTTGTCGACCTGGGGGTAAAGTCTTATGGGCGACGGTTCGATGCGTTGATCGTTAGCCCTGAGGAGGCTAGGGCCGGGCTCGAGTTGGACGACCCGCATATGACCAACGCTATCAAGGAAGGCGTTCTCATAAGGGGGGAGTGGATGTGACCATCTCGGCGACGACACGACGGCAGGTGGATCAGATCCTCGTCCGCGCCCGACAGCGGTTTGAAGCCGCCCGGCGGACTGCGCATCGCAACGACTTCCAGCAAGGGGAGTTTCCACTGCTACCTGGTAGACGTGAAAGGACCGATGGCTACGAGTCGCTCTGCCCGCGCTGCGCCGCGTCGTACAGCAGGTAGTTCGCCCCGCAGGAGGCCTGGTTGCCTTCGTGGACGGCGGCGCTGACCTGATGGTCGTGGAGGCAGGTGGCGTCGCCGGCGGCGAAGACGCCGAGCACGTTGGTGTGTTGCTCCGAGGTGACGACTATCTGGCCGATCTCGTTCAGTTCCAGCCCGAGCTGGCGGGCGAGCCCGTTGGCCGCCATCGTCTGGCGAACCGTGTAGACATGCTCGACCGGGACGCGAGTGCCGGCGGCGTCGGCGAGGACGAGCGCCTGCATGTGCCCGTCCTCATTCACGTATTCGGCTACGGCGGTGGGGTGGGCGGCGATGCCGCGCTCGGCCAGATCCGCCAGCCGAGATGCCGGGACGTCGAATCCTTCGGGGCGGCCGGCCACCAGGGTCACCCGGTCGGTGAAGACGAGCAGGTCCAGTGCCGTGGAAACGGCTTCCTCGTCGTGGCCGACGACCCCGATGACCTTGTCGATCGACTCGTGGCCGTCGCAATGGATGCACCAGAAGAGGTTCCGGCCGACACACTGGTCTCGTCCGGGGAACTCCGGGAAGTGTCCGAAAACGCCGGTTGCCAGGATCACGGTCCTGGCCAGAACCACCATCGGGCCGCCCTCAGGCACCTCGCCAAAGAGTGCCGCCATCTCCGCATCGCGTGGGACGCCGGGGCGGGGGTACATCCCGCCCTCCGGCAGCCGCTCGATCGTAAACCGGAAGCGATCGCCGTCGGCGGCGGCGGTGGCGACGTGGCCCAGCAGCATCTCGACGCCGTTCTTCGCCGCGTGCCGCCAGCCCAGCCGCCGCAGCTCCGTGGCCGGGATGCCGTCCGGGAACCCCAGGTAGTTGTGGATCTGGTGGGCCCAGATGAACCGGTCGCGCTCGTCCACCAGAAGCGTGGAGCGGCGCAGGCGGCCCATGTTCACGGCCGCGGAGAGCCCTGCGGCTCCGCCGCCGACGATGACGCAATCAAACTCGCGGGTGGCCGCTTCCGGTGTTGTCATGCGGTAATGATGCGCCGATCGGCGGTTCCGGGTGCGCCGGTTGGTTAAGCTTGTCTCCCGAAAGCGCCGCCCACCACCCCTGCCCACTACCTGCCGCCCGGCTGTCGGCGACACGCGCAGCCTCGTCATCCACCCGGCATCCACCCCGCATCGCCAGCTGACGGACGAGCAGCGCGACGCTACGGGCGCGGGTAACGACGTCAGCCGCCTGTCAGTGGGCATCGAAACTGCGGCGGATCTGATCGCGGATCTGGACCAGGCGCTGGGGCAGGCGAGCTAGGCAAATGGGCAAGCCGGCCAAGTCTCTGATCGCCCATGTCTCGGCCGCGCTTCGCGATGAGTCGCTCGATCACCTAGAGGCGGCATTTGCTCGATATGTCGAGGTCTTGTCATCGAGAGACCCAGACGACTCGCGCGATGTGATGATTAACCTGGTCCCATACATCGATTGCGCCCGACGCCTCGGCCGCGATCCCGAGAGTGTGCTGGGGCTCATAGCGGACTCCGGGGCCGCGTGGTTCCGAGAGATACTCGATCCCTTCCTGCGGCGAACCGACATCGCTTTGGGCGTATTCGGCTGGAAGTTGATCGAGACTCCGGATGGGATCAGCTACAAGTGGATCCCATAAAGCGCGTGGCGATCAGGTCGGCTCAACTCGGCCATGAGGCGAGCAACTAGCGTCCCGGTCCGGAGAAGGATCGCCGGTTCGCCGGTTCGCCCCGCATGCAGGCCGTTGGGCTGTCGCCGCATGGCGCCGCTGGCTGGCGTCGACCGGATCTTGCGAATGTCCGGCTGTACCGGACAAGATCGACCGCAGACGCAAGCTTCGAGTCCCCGCGGGGTCGATAGCGAGGTTGAAACGGTCGATCCGGCTCCTGTTCGGCTCCTCGAC
>DASVKT010000164.1:0-7221 GCA_036385235.1 Candidatus Limnocylindrales bacterium
TCGCATCGGCGACAATAGGCCCGACCCCGGGCGCGGCGGCACGGAGGAAGTCGGCGACAGTCACGCGGCGGCGCTGGCCGGCCGGCAGCGGCGAGCGGGCCGCCCGACCCCGGAGCAGTAAGGAGCAACCATGACGATCGCGCGTCGGGAGGGGATCGCCTGGGCCCGGTTGGCCGATGTCGACCCTGAGCTGTGGGCGGCCATTCTCGGCGAGACCGATCGGCAGCGCTGGAAAGTCGAGCTGATCGCCAGCGAGAACTATACCTTCGCGGCGGTGATGGAGGCGCAGGGATCGCCTCTCACCAACAAGTACGCGGAGGGTCTTCCCGGCAAGCGCTACTACGGCGGCTGCGAGTTCGTGGATGTTGCCGAGCGCCTGGCCCAGGAGCGCGCTCTTGCCCTCTTCCCCGGTGCCGAGCACGTCAACGTCCAGCCCCATTCCGGCGCTCAGGCCAACATGGCGGCCTACTTCTCGGTCCTGACCCCCGGCGACAGGGTTTTGGGCATGAACCTGGCCCATGGCGGCCACCTGACCCATGGTTCGCCGGTCAACTTCAGCGGAAAGCTCTACGAGTTCCACGCCTACGGCGTCGATCCGGCGACCGAGCAGATCGACTACGACGCCCTGGAGAAGCAGGCGGTCGAAGTTCGGCCCAAGATGATCGTTGCCGGTGCCAGCGCCTACCCGCGCACGATTGACTTCGAGCGGCTGGGCAAGATCGCCAGGAGCGTCGACGCGCTGCTGTTCGTGGATATGGCCCACATCGCCGGACTTGTAGCCGCGGGCCTGCACCCGAGTCCATTCGGTCACGCCGACATCGTCACGACCACCACTCACAAGACACTGCGCGGCCCGCGCGGCGGGCTGATCTTCTGCCGCGAGGACCTGGCCAAGGCCGTTGACAAGGCCGTCTTCCCCGGTGTCCAGGGCGGCCCGCTGATGCACGTCATCGCCGCGAAGGCGGTGGCCCTCAAGCTCGCTGCCACCGACGAGTACCGAGACGACCAGCGCCACACGATCGCCAACGCACAGTTCTTGGCGAAGACCCTCACCGAAAACGGTGCGCGGGTCGTCTCGGGCGGGACCGACAACCACCTGATGCTGGTCGATGTCACCCCGCTGGGCGTGACCGGCAGAGAGGCCGAGCACCTCCTCGACGAGATCGGCATTACGGTCAACAAGAACGCCATCCCATTCGACAAGAACCCGCCCAACATCGCTTCGGGCATCCGCGTCGGTACCCCGGCCACGACCAGCCGCGGATTCCGCGAGCCCGAGATGCGCCTGATCGGCGACACGATCATTTCAGCCATCGTGAACCGGGACGATCCGTCCGAGCAGGCCAAGCTGGCTGCCCAGGTGCGGGAGCTGTGCTCGCGCTTCCCCGTTCCCGGTCTCCGGGAGGACTAGGGACGGGAAGTCTGCCGCGGCGCGATCCCGCAGAGAACCGGGCCCGAACGACGAGCCGGGTAGGCGGGCTCGCCCGTGAGCCCCGCACATGAACCTCTCCGACGACGCCCTCCAGGCTCTCCCGGGACTGCTCCTGGGATTCGCCCTGGCCGCTCTCGTGACGCTCATCGCGACACCGTTCGTTCGTCGTTACGCCCTGCGGTTGGGCGTCGTCGACCGCCCGGAAGCCCGCCGTGTCAACACGCAAGTGGTAGCCCGTGGCGGCGGCCTGGCGATCGGGTTCGGTTTCGTGTCGGTCTCGCTGATCATGCTCGCTCTGAACGCCATCGGAGGCTTGCACTTCGTGGACGAACCGGCGGTGGTGCAAACGCCCCAGGTGGTCGCCCTACTGGGCGGGGCGGCGCTGGCGGTGGCTATCGGCTTCCTGGACGACAGGTTCCAGCTCCGGGCCCGGTGGCAGTTCGTGGGTCAGTTTGCGCTGGCGGGCGTGGCCGTGGCTCTGGGCGTTCTCGTGACCACCGTCAACGTTCCCTTCGCCTCGAACGGCATCCCGATCGCCGGCGCGATAGCCATCGTCGGCACGCTGGTGTGGATCGTGGGCATGATCAACAGCATCAATTTCATCGACGGCCTCGACGGGCTTTCCTCCGGCATCGCGCTGATCGCGGTGGTCACCCTGGGCATCATCAGCATGGTGGGTGTCGGCACTAGCGAGCCCGAGCCCTACGTCGGCCTGTTTTGCTTCGTCCTTGCTGGCGCGCTGGCAGGGTTCCTGCGTTGGAATTTCCACCCGGCGTCGATCTTCCCCGGCACGAGCGGAATTCTGCTCGTCGGCTACTCGCTGGCCGTGCTATCCGTTCTGGGGGCCGCGAAAGTGGCCGTCGCGCTACTCGTTCTCGGTGTTCCGATCATCGATGCCTTCTGGATCATCGTCCGTCGGCTGGCGGCCAGGCGATCGCCCTTCGCACCGGACCGCGGCCACATCCACCATCGCTTGCTGGACTTAGGCCTCTCCCACCGCGCCTCGGTACTCGTCATTTACGGCGTCTGCGTGATGCTGGCCTTGCTCTCGTTGAGGCTTTCCGGAACGGGTCAGATATACGCCTTCATGGGCCTGGTCATGGTCTTCGGCGTGGCTCTGCTGCTGATCGAGCGCCTGAGCGACACCGGGGCCGAAAAGGCGCCGGACCCTCCCGAACCTGGCCGCAAGCAGGCGACCGATCAGCCGCTCGAAGCTGAGGCCGACGAGCCGATCGAGCCTGCAACGGAGGCTGTCGGGGCCCGCGACCGGTAGCGAGCCCGATTCGGTCTCGGTTTGAGGCTCGTGGGGGCCGCACGGAGCGCGTGTGGGGGGTCGCAAGTCATCCTGAGTGGGCCACATGGGGGGTTCCGCGATTCCGGAAGACGGCTGGTAAACTCAGCCCGCCCGCCAGGGAGGATCATGAACGACCTCGGAAAGGCATCTGCCTTCGTCGCCCTGTTCTCCGAGATCGGTTTTGTCCTACTCGTTACGGTCCTGGTGGGAACCCTCGCCGGGTACTGGTTGGACCAACGCCTGGGGACGATCCCGCTCTTTGTCCTTGTCGGGTTCGCGATCGGCACCACGAGTGGCGCAATCGCGTGCTGGCGGCTGATCTCCCGGTACCTGGCCAGACTGGACGGAGAAGACAAGCAGTGAATGGCGCGACCCCTGTGGGTGGCCGCCGGTTAGTGGAGCAAGCGTGACGCTCGATCCGGGCGGCGAGCCCGTGACGACCGATGAAGTGGCGGTTTCGGCTGCGCCGGCGGGGCCGGCGAAGAAGCGCGCCCGCGGCATCCCGTTCCGGTTCCTGATTCCGGCCGTGATCGCCCTCGACATCCTCGCCGTGGTCGTGACGCCGCCGTTTCCAAAGGGCGGCACCGCCGGCCAAGCTTGCGACTTCCCATCCTGTTTCGTTCAGAGCGCGATCGAGCTACCTCCGCCGGATGTCGTCTTCGATTTCTCGCCGCAGACGGCGCCGTCGCCGCCTCCGATGATCTACTTCCACCCCAGCATCAGCTCGACCATCCTGACCATGTGGATCGTGATGGCCTTGATCATGCTCCTTGCCCTCGTTGCGACTCGCGGGATGAAAACCGTCCCGCGTCGCCTCCAGAACATGGTCGAGTGGGCATACGAGTTCGGCCGAGACTTCGCAGTAGGAATGGGTGGTGAGGGGGCACGCCGCTACTATCCGATCTTCGCCGCTTTCTTCATCCTCATCCTGTTCTCGAACTGGAGCGGCCTGGTACCGCCGATTGGCAAGCTGCCGCAGCTTCGGGCACCCACGAGCGACGTCAACGTGACGATCGGGCTCGCTCTGACTTCGTTCGTCCTGTTCCAGGGCGAGGGCTTCCACCGACTCGGCGTACGTGGCTACCTCTCCAAATTCTTTCCGCTCGGCGAATTCCGCCACGGCATCGGGGCCGGCATTCTTGCCATGTACGTGGGGGTAATCGAGTTGTTCCTCGAGTTCGTGAAGCCGGTGACTCTGGCGATGCGACTCTTTGGCAACATCTACGGCGGCGAAGTTGCGCTGGCCGTGATCTCCGCCCTTACTCTGGCAGTCCTGCCTGTGGCTTTGGTCGGCCTCGAGGCCTTGCTCAATGTTATTCAGGCTCTCATCTTCTCGGTCCTGACACTGATGTTCATCCTCATCGCGATCGAGGGGCATCAGGCCGAGGACCACACGCCAGGACACCCGGTAGGTGCCGACAATGTCGATCAACCGCAGATAGACCAATCGCAGCCCCTGGCGGCCTGACCGCCAACCATGTAACTGCTCCGATCAGGGTCGGGGCACAGGAGGTCCTTTCAATGGAGCACATCGGAGCCGGACTCGCGGCCATGGGCGTCATCGGTCCCGGCATCGGCATCGGCATTCTGGCCGGCATGTCGAGCAACGCCATCGGTCGCAACCCGGATGCGGCCGGTCAGATCCGCGGCCTGGCGATTATCCTCGCCGGCTTCGCCGAGGGCCTCGGCGTTCTGGCGATCGTCGTCGGCCTGCTGGCGATCTTCATCAAGGGCGCGTAGGCGGACCTCACGGAGCCATTCGAGTGAACCCCCTAGCGGCGGTCGCGGCGGCGGCCTCGGCGCCCGAAGCGCCGGGCCTGTCGATCAACTTCTTCTGGATCATCGTCGCCGCCTTGAACTTCATCGTCTTCCTGGCCCTCATGTGGCGCTTTGCCTTCGACCCGCTCGCGAACATCCTGGCCCAGCGCAAGACCCGCATCGAGCAGGGACTGGCGGACGCCGAACAGGCCCACCGCGATCTGGCGGCCTCGGCTTCCGAGCGTGACCAGATGCTCGTTCAGGCTCGGCGTGACGTCGCCGATCTCATCGCCCGCGCCCAGAAGGCCGCCGACGATTTGCGCGAAGCCGACATCGCGGCGACCCGGGCGGAACTCGAACGGCTGCGCGTCAAGGCAACGGCCGATATCGCCGCCGAACACGATCGCGTTCTGGCCGATCTGCGGTCCCAGGTTGCGGATCTGGCACTGGCCGCCGCCGGCAAGCTCGTCGGCGAATCGATGACCGACGCTCGTCAGCGCCGTCTCGTCGAGGAATTCATCCGTGACCGCTCAGAGCCGCCTGCAGGGCGGAGCAACTGATGCCACACGCGGGCGTGGGGCGGCGGTACGCGGAGGCGGCTTTCGAGTTGGCCACGCGCGACAAGGCCGTGGACGCCTGGCAGCGCGATCTGGCTTTCGCGGCCGAACTGGCTCGCGATGAGCGGGTCGCGAGGGCGGCCGACAGCCCGGCCGTCCCGGTAGCCGAGCGCCGGAAGGTGGTCCGGAAGCTACTCTCGAAGCGGGTTTCGCCCCTCGCTCTGAACCTTGCCCTGCTCCTCGCGGAGCGCGGCCGCTTCGCCGTCCTTCCGGACGTGAGTACCGAGTACGATGCCCTGGTGCGGAAGTCGCGCGGCATCGTCGCCGCAACCGTCACGACCCCCGCGCCTCTCTCCGAACGGCAGCTCGCGGCCGTCAAGAAGCGGGTCGAGCAGCTTGCCGGGGCGCACGTCGAGCTTTCGACGGCGACCGACCCGACGCTCCTGGGTGGGCTTCGGGTCAGAATCGGAGATCTCCAAATCGATGCCAGCGTAAGCGGCCGCCTCGAGCGGCTCCGCGCGCGGCTGGTCCAGGGAACTAGCTAAACGCGGAGCGCCGGCAACGGCGCGCCGGGCTTTCGGGCCGAACGGAGAAGGCATGGCCATTCGCTCAGACGAAATCGTCAGCATCATCAAGAACACGATCGAGCATTTCGACGAGGGAGCCGAGTCGCGCAGCGTCGGCACCGTGGTCGAGGTCGGCGACGGGATCGCCCAGATCTACGGCCTCTCGGGCGCGCTCTCCTCTGAGCTTCTCGAGTTCCCCGGCGGCGTGATGGGCATGGCTCTCAATCTGCTCGAGGAGACAGTCGGCGCCGTTATCCTCGGCGATCCGACGCACATCAAGGAAGGCGACACCGTCAAGACGACGGGCCGCGTCGCCGAAGTCCCGGTGGGAGTCGGCCTGCTCGGCCGCGTGGTCGACCCGCTCGGCCGGCCGCTCGACGACAAGGGCCCGATCGTCGCCACCGCCACTCGCCCGGTCGAGCGTATCGCTCCCGGCGTCATCACCCGCCAGCGCGTCGACTCGCCGGTTCAGACCGGCGTAAAGGCAATCGACGCCCTGATCCCGATCGGCCGCGGACAGCGCGAGTTGATCATCGGCGACCGCCAGACGGGCAAGAGCGCGCTCGCCGTCGACACGATCATCAACCAGAAGGGCAAGGGTCTGGTCTGCATTTATGTGGCGATCGGCCAGAAGCTCTCGACCGTCGCCAAGGTCGTGGCCGTGCTCGAGCAGCATGGCGCCATGGAGCACTCGATCGTCGTGGTGGCGGGCGCCGAGGAATCGGCCGCGCTCCAGTTCCTCGCTCCCTACGCGGGTTGCGCGATGGGGGAGGAGATCATGGAGAACGGCGTCGAGATCGGCGGCAAGCTGGTCAAGGACGCGTTGTGCGTCTACGACGACCTCTCCAAGCACGCTTGGGCATACCGAGAGATGTCGCTACTGCTGCGCCGTCCGCCCGGTCGGGAGGCATACCCGGGCGACGTCTTCTACGTCCACAGCCGGCTCCTGGAGCGCGCGGCCCGAATGAGCACCGAGAACGGCGGCGGGTCTCTTACCGCGCTCCCGATCATCGAGACCCAGGCCGGCGACATCTCGGCCTACATTCCGACCAACGTGATCTCAATCACAGACGGTCAGATCTTCCTGGAGACGGACCTCTTCAACGCCGGCCAGAGGCCCGCGCTCAACATCGGCATCTCGGTTTCTCGCGTCGGCTCGGACGCGCAGACCAAGGCGATGAAGAAAGTGGCCGCTCCCCTCAAGCTCGAACTGGCGCAGTACCGCTCACTGGCCGCCTTCGCCCAGTTCGCCTCCGACCTGGACAAGGCGACTCGCGATCAGCTGACCCGCGGCGAGAAGCTCTCGGAAGTGATCAAGCAGCCGCAGTACCAGCCCGTCCCGCTCGAGCGTCAGGTGGCCATTCTGTTCATCGCAACCAAGGGCCTCCTGGACGATGTCCCGACGGCCCGTGTCAAAGACTTCGAGCTGCAGTTCAACCGCTTCCTCGAAACCGAGCAGCAGGCAGTAATGAGCAAGATCGCCGAATCCAAGACGCTCGACGACGCCTCCGCGGCTGCGCTCGAGGCGGCGGCCAACGAATTCCGCAAGACGTTCCTCTCCTAGGAAAGCGACCGACTCCCCGTGCCGAGCCAGCGAGACATCCGAAGGCGCAT
>DASVKT010000165.1:0-6234 GCA_036385235.1 Candidatus Limnocylindrales bacterium
TTTGCGGCGGGCGATCGGGCTGCGCGGTCGCTCACGGACATCGGCTTCAACAAGACCGCGCCGGATCAGCCCCGTAGCGGTCCCGGAGCCGTGGCGCCCGGCGGCATCGGCCGCGGATAGGCCGGCGGCGGAGACGGCGGCCAACTCGGCGAGCATCGCCTGCTGCCTCGGGCCGAGGCGCGGGGCGCGGCGCGGGGCGGGGGCAGGGGCGGGAGCACCAAGCGGGGCCACGGCCGGGGCGGCCGCCGGGGCGGCGCCAGCGCCACTCAACGAGACCGGGGCCACGGCCGGGGCGGCGCCAGCGCCACTCAACGAGACCGGGGCCACGGCCGGGGCGCCGCCAGCGCCACTCAACGAAACCGGGGCCGGGGCGGCGCCGCCACTCCCCACGACGGCCGCCGGGGCGGCACCGGCGCCACTAAACGAGACCGGGGCCACGGCCAGGGCGGCGCCGCCACTCCCCCGCCCAACCGCCGCGCGGCCTTCATCACTCAGCCTCAGCCAGCGCTCATACCGCGGCCCCACGGTCGCAGTCAGCGTCCACTCCATCCGGACAAGGCCGCGCGAAGCCATCGAACGCAACCGCCGCAATGTCGGCGCACGCCCATCGCCGCCCTCCAGGTCGCGCACCGGCCGCGGACCGCCATCCAGCCGCTCCAGCAGCGCGGCCTCTTCGCGATCCACCGGCGCCGCGCCCAAGACCGCGCCAAACGCCTCATCGGCGCCCGCCACGACCGGCGCCCTCTCCGCTATCAGCTCCAACTTCTCCAGCATCCCGGGCGGCAGCATCGATCGCAGGGTCGCCGCAGGTGGCGCCAGATACTCCTCGGAGATCCAGCGGGCGAAATCCAGGGTCAAACGTGGCAGAAGCGGACCGTCGGCGCGGACACGAGCCAGGATCGGCTTGGCCTCGGCCGGAACCTCGCCACGGGCCGGCCCCAGCACCACACCCAGCGCCTGGCGGCTCTTGCCGAACTCGACGAGCACGGCCTCGCCGTCCTCGATCCGGGCAAGCCGGGCAGGCACAAGATACGTGTAGGTCTTGGAGGCACCGGGCGCGTCGACCGCCACTTCCCGCGGCGACTGGCCGGGCTCCACGCCCAAGCCCTCGGCGACTTCAATGCCGTTGTCCCAGCCGAAAGACGGATCGCCGGATTGAGTCATCGGTGGTGCCCCTGCCTGGAACGTCCCCTCAGACGGTGACAGCGCGGCGTGATCCGCGTTGTTCCTCCTGGCCGATTATCTGCTCGATCCGCTCGGCCGTGAGATCCACGCGGCCCTCTTCGTTCACGACTACAAAGTCGTAATCGTCCTTGCGGGCAAGTTCCATCGCGGCATTGCGCTGCCGGACTTCCAGCTGCTCGGCCGTCTCGGTTCGGCGGGCCTTCAGATGCTCGACCAGAGTGTCCAGCGAGGGCGGCACGACGAAGATCAGCAACGCCTCCGGCACGCACTCCTTGACGACCCGGGCGCCCTGGACATCGATCTTGAGGATGGCGTGTCGGCCACCGGCGATGGCGGACCGGACGCCTTCCTTCGGTGTGCCGTACCAGTTGTCGTGAACCTCGTTGGCCTCGAGCAGCTCGCCTGCATCGCGCAGGGCCATGAACTCCGGCACGCTGACGAAGTTGTAGCTGACGCCGTCGATCTCGTTCAGCCGCCGGCCGCGGGTCGTGCAGGTCACCACATAGTGATACGCAGGCTGATGGCCGCGCTTGTGAAGCGCTTCGATAATCGTGTCCTTGCCCACGCCCGATGGCCCGGAAATGATCACGAGCATCGGGTTGGCGGCGTCCGTTTCGGGGGCTCCGCTCATGCTTGCCTCTGGACCGGTGGCGCGAACTCGGCGGACTCGGGAGTGCCGGCCATGCCTTCTCCGCCGGCCGTACCGGTTTCGCCGCGCTTGCGGAGGCTCACCAGCACCGCTTCGAGGTCCGGCGGAATCGGCGCTGTGGCGCGAATTATGTGGTTGTCCGTGGGTGAATGCAGCTCGATCTGCCAGCTGTGCAGGAAGAGCCGCTCCAGCCCTTCGGGGCCGCGCTTCGACGTTCCGGTGCCGTAGAGCGGGTCGCCCGCCACCGGGTGACCTATGGCGGTCAGGTGCACTCGGATCTGGTGAGTTCGCCCGGTGATCAAGTCAAGCTCGAGCAGCGACCAGCCGGCGAGGCGCTCGCGAACCCGATATCCGGTCACTGCCGGCCGCCCGGACGGCACAACGGCCATCCGCGTCCGATGACTGGGATCTCGTCCGATCGGCGCCTCGATGCGCCCGGTGTTGGCCACGACGGAGCCCTGAACCAGAGCCAGATACGTCTTCTTGACGTCGCGGTCCTTGAGCTGGGCCATCAGGCTGGCCTGGGCCTTGTCGTCCTTGGCCACCATCAGCAGGCCGCTCGTGTCGCGGTCCAGACGATGGACGATGCCCGGACGCTGCACGCCGGCGATGCCGCCGTATTCAGTGCCGCGTGCCAGCAAGGCGTTCACGAGCGTGCCGCCGGCATGACCCGGCGCAGGATGAACGACCAACCCCGACGCCTTGTCCACGATCAGCAGGTCGTCGTCTTCATACACGACCGAAATCGGGATGGCCTCGGCTTCGAGCTCCATCGGCTTGGGGTCGGGGATTTCGAAGTCCACTACCTGGCCGGCAACCACGATCTCGTTGGACTTGATCGGGTTTCCGCCGGTGGTTACGTGGCCTTCCGTGATGAGCTTCTGGACGTAGCTGCGTGAGAGCCCGGACTCATCCGCGAGGAAGCGATCAATTCGACCCTCGGCTGTCTCGGGTACGGTGATCGTCAGCCTCTTCATTGATTACCGGTCCTTCGTGCTTGTCGTCACGCTGCCGGCGTCGTCGGCTTTCTTGCCGAACCCGCCGTCTCTTTCAGCGGGCATCTGAACGCCGAGGTGCGGAGCCACAAACCACAGGACGAACATCAGGATGATCGCCACGGTCACAGCTGAATCCGCGAGATTGAAGATGTAGAACCGCGACGTGCCGATGCCGATGTCGACAAAGTCCGTCACGTACTTCTGGTGGTATCTATCGATGAAGTTGCCGATTGCGCCGCCCAGGAGAAGCCCCAGGGTGATCGTGACCAGCCAGCTCCGCCAGCCGGACCCGATCTCGATGACTACCAGCACCGCCACCACGGCGATAGTGATGACGGCGAAGATGGGCGCAGACCCCTGGAAGAGTCCGAAGAGTCCGCCGGCGTTGTGGATCAAGTCGATGCGCAGCCAGTCCCCGATGATCGGCGAAGGCGTGCCTTCCACGAACCCGCTGGACTTCGACGTGACCCAGCTCTTGAGGATCTGATCGCTGGCTGTGATCGTGGTCGCGATGAGCCCGAAGATAGCCAGAGCCATCCAGCGCCGACCTCCGGCGTCTGCATTCTGGGCGGGGCGGCTAGTAGTGTCCGTTGGGTGCGTTTCGCTAGGGTCCAGTGACCGGGCCTCCGTGATGTTCCGCTAAGCCTAAGGGGCAACTGCTCTCGGCATCAAGCCGACGCGTACGGGTCCGGCGTCCAATTCGACCGTCAGAGCATTCGCCGAGGTCGGCGGCACCCCGAACTCTATCCTGCTTCTGGTTTCAACCTCTACGGAGGCGACAAACGGCGCGAGGCTCGCCTGGATCTCAGTGGCCGCCTCCACCTGGACGACAACGTCATCGTCCAGTTCCACGTTGGCTTCCTTGCGGGCGTCCTGGATGGCGCGCTGCAATTCGCGGGCGTCGCCCTCGGCGCGGAGCTCCGGTGTCAGCTCCGTGTCGATGACGACAACGAGGCCTTCGTCGTGAGCCACGGCCGTACCCGGCTTGGGCGTGGCCTGGATCTCGACTTCGTCCGCGGCCAGAGTGACGCCGCCCATCAGGACGGAGCCATCGGCCAGGATCTCGAACTTGTTCTCGCGGGCGGCGGCCATCACGGCCGGGATTGCGGCACCGAGCTTCTTGCCGATCTTGGGCAGCAGCGGCTTGACCCGGCGATCCACCAACTCCGACTCGTCGCCGATCAACTCGATGGCCTTGACGTTGACCTCGTCCTTGATCAGGTCCAGCAGAGCTTCCTGATCGACGAGGCGGTCCGGGCCCGGCATAGCCAGCCACATCCGAGCCAGCGGCTGGCGGGTCTTGATACCGACCTGGCTTCGGAGCGTCCGGGCCAGATCCACGGTTCGCATGGCCACGTCCATCGAGGCCTGGAGAGCGCGGTCGTTGAGCTTGTCCAGCTCATCCGTGGGCCAGGAGGTCAGGTGGACGCTGTCCGGAACGTCCTTGAGGCCGCCGGCGACCACAAGGTTCTGATAGATGGACTCGCTCAGGAACGGCATGATCGGCGCCGCGATCCGCGTCAGCGCGGTCAGTGTCGAGTGCATCGTGGCGAAGGCGGCGGCCCGTTCCGCCGGTTCGGCGTTGCGCGAGAAGCGCTTCCGCGAGCGTCGCAGGTACCAGGTGGAGAGATCCTCCACGAAGCCATCGATTGCCCGGGTCGCATCGAGCGCGTCGAAGGCCTTGAGGTCGACTTCGACCTCGTTCGCGAGCCGCGCCACTCGCGCCAGGATCCAGCGATCCAGCGGCCCGCGATCGGCAACCGCCGGAGCCGGCTGAGTCGGCTCCCAACCGGCCAGTCGGGCGTAGGTCACAAAGAACGAGTAGACGTTCCAGAGCACCAGCAGCCGCCGTCGCGACTCATCGGCCGCGTGCCAGCCGAAAAGCATGTTGTCCTCGGGCCGGGCGCTGGCATACATCCAGCGCATGACATCGACGCCCATCCGGTCCGCGGCTTCGTCGAACTCGATGGCGTTGCCCCAGCTCTTGTGCATCTGCCGCCCGTCCTCGCCGAAGACCAGGGCGTAGCCGAAGAGCGTCTTGAACGGCGTCTCGCGGCGCAGCACCGTGCTCATGGCCAGCAGCGAGTAGAACCAGTTGCGGAACTGGCCGGGGAAGCTCTCCGTGACGAAGTCCGCCGGGAACCACTGCTTCCAGTAATCCGGGTCGGAGCGGTAATGCATCGTGGAGAACGGGACGATGCCCGCGTCCAGCCAGGGATTGCCGACGTCCGTGATGCGGCTGACGGGCTTGCCGCAGCCGGAGCAGGCGATCTTGACCGCGTCGACGTACGGCCGATGCGGCGAATGACCGTCGAACGCCTGCCAGCCCTCAGCGGCGCGCTCGGCCAGCTCCTCGCGGCCGGAAACAACGTTGATCGTGCCGCAATCGCAGTCGTAGATCGGCAGCGCCAGGCCCCAGTAGCGCTTCTTGCTGATCATCCAGTCGTGCATGTTCACGAGCCAATCCAGCTCGCGCTCATACCCGAAACCCGGGATCCACTTGATCCCTTCGATCACCTCCATGATCTGGTAGCGCAGGCTGGCGTCCACTTCGGCGACGCTCAGCTCGGCGCGCGGCTTGTCGTAGACCGGGCCCATGCTGATGAACCACTCGTCCACGAGGCGGAAGACGAGCGGCGTGCCGCAGCGCCAGCAGTGCGGGAAGCGGTGAGTGATCGTCTCCAGGCGGTAGAAGCGGTGCTTGTGCTTGAGCGACTCGAGGATTGGATCCTTGACGTCGCGGACATCGCGGCCGCTGAACGGCCCGAAACCGGCGATGACGATGCCGCTCTCGTCCAGCGGCGCGATCATCGGCAGGCCCAGCGACTTGCCCAGGGCGAAGTCCTCGGCGCCGCAACCGGGCGCGATGTGGACGATGCCCGTGCCCTCTTCCTCGCCGACTTCGTCCCACACGACAACGCGATGCTCGTACGGCCCGCCGTCCGCACCGCGCGTGGCGTCAAAGGCGGCCTCAACCGCATCGAGTTCGTCGAACGGACCCGAATAGCGCCAGCCGGCCAGTTCGCGGCCCAGCTTCTCTTCCACGATCTGGAACGGGCCTTCCAGGGCCGCCTTCAGCGTCCCGCGACCCAGCCAGAACAGGTCGTCGCCCTGCTTCACCTTCACGTAGCGCAGGTCCGCACCGACGGCGGCGGCCACGTTTGAGGTGAGCGTCCACGGCGTCGTGGTCCAGACCAGGAGCGCCTCGCCCGGCCGGTCCAGCAGCGGGAACTTGACCGTGAGACCCGGATCCTCACGATCCGCGTAGCCCTCGGTCATCTCATGCTGGCTGATGCCGGTGCCGCAGCGGGCGCACCAGGGCATGGTGTCGTGGCCCTTGTAGAGCCAGCCGCGCTTGTTGCACTCGGCAATGAAGTTCCAGATGAGGTAGTTGTTCTCGTC
>DASVKT010000166.1:0-3470 GCA_036385235.1 Candidatus Limnocylindrales bacterium
CGACGCTTCGCGCAGGCTCGTCATCGAGCCCGCCAGCTCCGGCGGGAAGTCCTCTCGCGGCCAGTCGGCGTTGACGCCGATGCCGACCACCGCCCGGACGGCCGGGGTGCCCACGCCCTCGCTCTCACTCAGAACTCCGGCCACCTTGCGCACGCCCGCCTCCGCGGCCACGACGATGTCGTTCGGCCACTTGAAACGCAACGTGCCCATGGAGAGTCCGGCCACTTCTTCGGCCGCGTCCGCCATGGCCATCGCCACGACGGCCGCCAATCGCCACAGCCGGTCCGGCTCGAGGTATGTGGGCGTGAAACCGAGCGACATCAGCAGGGCCGCTCCGCTCGGGGCGACCCAGGACCTACCGGAGCGGCCGCGCCCCAGCGTCTGCTCGTCGGCGACGGCCAGACATACCTCGGCCGTGCCTTCGGTCAGCCATGCTCGAACGATGTCGTTGGTCGATGCGACCGACTCGAAGCGCTCGTGTCGCGAAAGGAACGTCCGCGAAAGATGCGTAGCGTCGTCGCGCGCCGTCACGCGCCTACTTCGAAGCCCCGCCGGTGCCGGACTCGGCACCGAGTTCGCCGGGCATGAGCGGTTCCGGCTCCTCGAGGGCGAAGGCCTTGTGCAGAGCGCGGACCGCCGTCTCCACTTGATCCTCGGCGATCATGCAGGTGATGCGGATCTCCGAGGTGGAGATGATTTCGATGTTTACACCGGCTTCGGCCAGGGCGGCGAACATCTTCGACGCGTAACCGGGGGCGTTCTGGATGCCTGCGCCGACGATCGAGACCTTGGCCATGGCCGAGTCCGTGGTCATCTCGCGGAAGCCCAGCTCCCGGATGATCGGCTCGAGAATGCGCTTGGTCTTGGCGAGATCGCCGCGGGTGATGGTGAAGCTCAGGTCCGTCGTGCCGTGATGGCCGACGTTCTGAACGATGGTATCGACGTTGATGCCCCCTTCCGACAGGGGGGCGAAGACTGCATGGGCGACGCCGGGCCGATCCGGGACCTCGACCAGAGTGACCTTGGCCACGTTGCGGTCGTGGGCCAGCCCGCGAACCTTGTTGCGCTGCTCCACGAACGGATCCTCCTTGATGAGCGTGCCGGGAACGTCCTCGAACGAGCTCAGCACCTCGATGACGACGTTGTTGACCCAGCCGAGTTCCACTGCCCGGACCTGCATTACCTGTGCGCCCTGGTGGGCCAGCTCCATCATCTCCTCGTATGAGATGACCGGCAGCTGGCGCGCGTCCGGCACGAGGCGGGGGTCCGCCGTGTAGATGCCGCGTACGTCTGTGAAGATCTGGCAACGGGCAGCATCCAGGGCGGCCGCCAGAGCGACGCCGCTGGTGTCCGAGCCGCCACGACCCAGGGTCGTGATCTCCGACAAGGTTGGATCTGTCTTGCTCTGGCCCTGGAAGCCGGCCACGATCACGACCCGGCCGGCCGCGACTTCATCCTGAATTCGCTTGGGGTCTATCCCGGCGATGCGGGCCCGGCCGTAGTTGCCGTCTGTAGTGATGCCGGCCTGAGCGCCGGTGAGGGCGATCGCCGGCACGCCGAGGGCGTGCAGGGCCATGGAGAGGAGAGTGGCGCTCTGGTGCTCGCCGGTGGCAAGCAGCATGTCCAGCTCGCGCGGATCCGGATCGTCTGTGATGGCGCCGGCCAGGGCGAGAAGCTCGTCGGTGGTGTCGCCCATCGCCGACACGACAACCACGAGATCGCTGCCACTCGCCCGCTCACGGGCGATACGCGCGGCGACGCGCCGGATTCGGTCGGCGTTGGCTACTGAAGAGCCACCGAATTTCTGAACGACGAGCGGTTTGGACATGGCGGGCATTCTACCAGCCGGACGGGGCTCGTCTCGACGCCATCGGAAATGGCGCCGCAGGCTGATCGACCTTCCAGCGACATTTCAGCGACAGTACGGCCCCGCCTGTGCGACCATTCCCCTCGCGCGCGAGCTTGCGACGCAGCGGACGACGCAGCGGAGGAATTGATGTTCAGGCGACGTGACCGGCGCGAAGACCCCGAAGCTTCCGAATCCCAGGCAGACGCACCCGTCGAGGAAGCGGAGCTGGACGACGCGGAACCGGGCGAGGCGGAGTTGGGCCAGGCGGAACCGGGCGACCTGCCCGAGGACATGACCGCGGACCTCGATTCGCAGGCGGCGGACTACCTCGCCGACAACGACGCCTGGATGTACGGCCCCAATGCGGACGCCGTCCTGGAAATCCTGGACCGGCTGGAAGAGATCGGCCCGGACGATGCCCGCCCCATCGTGGAGGCCTGGCAGGCGATCCCCAAGTCGGACCGCGTCGAGGCCAAGAAGGCCGTCCGGAAGCTCACCGAGAACGACGAGGAGCTCCTGCTCCACTACCAGAACGCCCGCGAGCAGGTTGGAACGTGGATGGCGGTCACGGGCCCGTTCCCGGAGTTCGTCAACGCCGAGCCGGACTGGCCGCGCCTCTGCTCCCAGGTCGGTGAGGCGGCGCTGGACGCAGCCACGGCCGTGATCCTGGAAGGCAAGCTGGATGAGAGCCACTATGAGTCGCTGCTGGAGCCGTGGTCGGAAACGACCGCCCGACTGGATGCCGAGGACGACGCCGGGGAGACCGTCGCGGACGACGATCTGGAGGATTTGGAAGACGACGACCTGACCGAGGAAGAGGGCAAGTTCGGTCCCAACTCCGACTCGATCACGGACTTCCTGAACCGGCTCTGGCTTCTTTCGCCGGAGCAGGTCGGCCGGATCGTCAGTGGCTGGCAGAACACCGAGCGCAAGGAGCTCAAGAAGGCCCACGAGGCGCTTATCGCCCTGGTTGGCGAGGATCCCGAGTGGCGCGAGCAGGTCAAAAAGGCGCAGGAAGAACTGGCGCCCTGGCTCAACGCCGGACGGATCCAGGAGGGCGCCGGCTTCCTCGGCCAGACCGGCCAGAGCGAGTCGCGCAAGATGGCGGGCCCGACGCTCGCCGACGCGGTGGCGGCCCTGGTTCTGGGCGATCTGCTCGAGCCGGCCGACGCGGACACGCTCTATGGGCCGTGGTTCAATCTGATCGGTGCGCCGCTCCTTCCGGTGGCCGCAGACGATGAAGAGCCCGAAGCCCCGGCCAAGGTCGCGAAGAAGGCCGAGGCGGCGACCAATGTATCGGCGAAGACCGCAACGAAGCCCGTGCCGGCCGCCAAGCTCATCGCCAAGCTCATCGCCAAGCCCATCGCGAAGGCCGCGCCGGCCACCAAGTCCGTCGCCAAGCCCATCGCAAAGGCCGCCACAAAGTCCACCACGACCGGCAAGTCAACAAAGAAGTAGATCTCGCCCGGGCTTGGCTCGGGCAGCGGAGGATCGATGTTCAGGCGATACAAGAGCGGCGGCGACGAACCCGGTACCAAGGACGAGATCGTGATCAAAGTGGATCCGATCGTCCCCAAGGCGGCTCCTACCGCAAAGGCTGGCACCAAGTCCGGCAAGGGCG
>DASVKT010000167.1:0-10764 GCA_036385235.1 Candidatus Limnocylindrales bacterium
CACGGAGCCGTTCAGCATCGTTTCGAGCGCGCCTGTACGACTCGATGAAGAGCAGGAGCCGGATCAAGTTTTGGCGCTCGTGTGCCCGCTCCTCGGCCCGCTTCTCCGTTCGTTCGCCGGCCCGTGTGTGATCCGAGGCCTTCTTTCGGTCGGCGCGTTCCTGGCGGTCGAGGGCCGCGATCTTTGCAGCACGTTCGGGGTCCGAGAGACAGGGCGAGGTCAACAGGCTATACAGCCGGGTCTCACCACGAGTCCAGGGCGGCACGCACGAATGGCGCGGCATTGTGGTGCGACCGTTCGAGTCTGTTTCGCTCGCAGAGTCCTTCCACCAATCGCAAAACGCGGTTCGGCACCCGGCGCATTCCAACCACACCGCCCGGGTCCGGTAGCGCTTGTCTCGGCCCCGCCGCGAGCACCCGTCCGAGCAATACAGAGACTGTGGACCCCCGTGAATGACCGCTCCCTCGAAGGCGTCGTCGGGGATGCCTCGGTGCGCGTGCCGGCCCCGAGTTGCATCAAACGCGCGCATGCAATTCAGGCACCACCGCGGGTTCTGGCGGCCGTCGGGCGCATAGAGCGCCTTTGCCTCCGGTGTCGGCCAGGTCGCCCCAACGCCTACGTGGACCATCGGGTATCGCTCGGCGACGGCCGCCATGGCCGTGAGATTGCTTCCGCGGTATTTCGCCGCCTTGATTGAGTTGCTCATTTGGTCGCCTCCGAGTTTGGTGCTGTTGGACACCCGCCTCTTCGGCATTTCATCCAGGGGGTCAAGCGAAGGCCATGTAGGGACCACCGAGGGCCAAATGTGGACGTGGCTCGACGCCAGCAGTTGATGGAGACGCGAATCCTTGACTTGGCGGGGTTCCTAACGGGGTCCTCCTCGTGAACAACCCAGCCGAGGAGGAGACGCGATGACCCCCAATGACATCAAGGATCACACGCTACGGCTGGCGGTTCCGCGACCACGCAACGTCTCACGCCGAATGCCCTTGCGCGCCGGGATGATTTGCCGAGGCTCCGACCATGAACCGCGTGACCTGCGCCAAATCAGTCCCGAAGAATCTCGCCGTATGTCGTTCCTACCGAGCCGTTTCTGGTGGACGAACGTTCGCATGAGATCCGACCCCATCAATCCCGCTGAACGCGCGCTTCATGCGCAGATCGCGTCGTGCCATCGCTGGGCCATGTGCCCCGACCGCTCGGCAGCGACTGCGCCTGGGAGACGCGCGCTCGCCGACAAGGACGACCGGACGGTCGACCCTGATGGAACTCTCACGCCCGACGAACGCGCCCGACGCACTGCTCTCCTGCGACGCGAACGGGCATCCCGGGCCGCGCTGGCGCGCTGGCATGCTCGTCCGAGCATGAAGCGCGCCGCCTAGGCAACCGCCTCGGGGGTAGGGGACGCCTGGCTCGGCCTGATCGAAACGGCCAGCCTTCGCATTGAGCCATCAAGGGTTCTGACAGGCGGCCGAGGCTCTATGATGAGTTCGCTTCGTGAGCGACCCGCTGCGACGTGTTGGCTCCTGCGACGCTCCGAATAGCCTCGTACCACGACCTACTAACTGGACGTAATGTGCATCCAGTTCCACGAGGGGCCGGATAGAGCATGAACGGAGCTGCCTTCTAAGCGGCAGGTCGTCGGTTCGAGTCCGACCGGGGACGCCAAATTCTCCCTAATGGCCAGCGCGAGCCAGGCCCGTCCCAAACTCCAGCGCCGCGTCAATCACTTCTCTTTGGCGGTCGGCCTTCATGCCGTACCAGGGCACGCCCAACACCACGCGGTCGGCGACGCCTTCCCAGGCTCGCAGGCGATCGGCGGCCTCGTCGGGTCTGCCGGCGATGGCGATCGCGTCGAGGAGTTCGTCGTCGATCAGTTCGGCCATGCGGTCCAGGTCGTGGTTGACGAAGGCTCGGCGCAGGTCGCGGGGGAGGGCGCTCCGGTCGTGGAGCGCGAGGATGGCCTTGTATGACGGCGTAGTGGCATAGAACGCGATCTGGAGGCGGGCAGCTCGACGGGCGGCGACTTCGTCGTCGCCGAGTGAGACCAGAGCCATCGCCGTGATGGGGCAGGCTCCGGCGGATCGGCCGGCTCGGGCGAGTCCCTCGTCAATCGCCGGCCGGACGGCTTCGCGCAGAAAGCATGGCGATGCGAGCGGATGACCCAGTAGCCCGTCGGCCACCTCGCCTGCGACACGGCTCATCACCGGGCCGACGGCAGCGAGGAGGATCGGCGTGTTGCGGCGGTCCGGACGCAGGGGGCCGTGGAATGTGGGCATGGTGATCGTGTAGGCCTCGCCCTCGTGGGTGACTTCCTCGCCGCGGTTGGCGGCCCAGACGGTCCGGACGGCCCGGACGTACTCGCGCATCTGCGGCGCGGGCTTGTCCACTCGGACGGAGAATCGAGCCTCCAGGACGCGCTTGACCTGCGGCCCGAGACCCAGCATGAAGCGGTCGCCGGACATCTCGTCGAGGTCCCAGGCGGTCATCGCGGTGATGGTGGGGGAGCGGGGAAAGGCGAGGGCGACCGCAGTCCCCACGCCGATCTTGGAAGTTGCCGTGATCGCCGCGGCGGCATGCACGAGCGCAGTCCGGTCAAGCTCGGCGACCCAGACGGAGTCCAGACCGCCGGCCTCGGCCCGTGCCGCAAGCGCCGCGACCTCGCCGATTGTTCCCCCGATTGCGACACCGATTTTCATGGCTCGACTGTAGCCGGTCGGCCGGCATGCCCACTGCGGACCGCTGCACGGCGACGGCGCGATTGGAGTAGTGCGCTCAACAACCACGGCCGGTAGGATCAATCGAGATTTGCCGGGCCGGGCCGGCTTCGTTTGACAGGAGGCCCGTTCGTCGCAGCGGATTGGGCGGATTGGGCTTGGTGGAGGTCGCGGTGACCGCCGTTGCCTGTTCGGCCGCAATGTCGTCGCTGCGCCCGCAGTCCGCCGCTGCCGCGCACGTCGCCGGAGCTTCAAACGGGACGGTGCCGATGGACTCGGTTCACCTTCTGGCCTTCCTTCCCGGCACACCCCCCGCGGCCACGCCCACTCCGGATGGGCTGCCGGCCGTTTCGAACGTGGAGCCGCCACCGCAGTGCACCCTCGGCGACCAGTTGACGCCGCTGACCGGCCAGGCCGACTGGCCGCTGACCGGCCAGGCCGACTGGCCGCTGACGCTTGTCGACTCCGACATCATGGTTCCCGCCGACTATGTGCCGGACGACTTTGTCGGTAGCGATGCCGCCGGCTTCTCGCCGTTCTTCCAGGTTCGGGCGGTGAGGTTCCGGATCTTCGGAGAATGGGCGATGCCGCTGCCGCGGCCGGCGCGCCCCTGGGAATGGCGTCCGCCTATCGCAGCTAGGACACGCAGGTTTGGACGTTCTGCCATTGGGTCAACGAGTTGGGCTATTTCCACGGCCATCTCGAGTTCGGCCCGCCCAGGCCACTCGGAGCATCAACTGGGCCTGGCGATCGACTTCCAGTCGGCCGGCGGTCCCGAACCGTGGACGTACTACAACTTCGCCACGGACACGGCCGCCGGAGTCTGGCTCAACGCGAACGCTTGGAAGTACGGCTTCATCATGAGCTACCCATACGGCAGCACGCCCAAGTCCTGCTACGGGTTTGAGCCATGGCGCTATCGCTACGTCGGCGTGGCAGAGGCAGCTGCGATCCACGCCTCGCGCCAAACCACCCGCGAATGGATGTGGCACCACCAGCCCAACCCGGAATCGCTGAGCCCTGTGCCAACGCTGTTGCTGCCCACCGTCGCCCCGGGAGCTCCCGGTCCCAGCGCCGGCCCAGACGCAAGCGCTACGCTGCCGCCGCAACCTACTGAGGACTGGCCAGCACCATGATTCGCAGCTCGGTCATGTCCTCAATCGCGTAGCGGACGCCCTCGCGTCCCTGGCCCGAGTACTTGGACCCGCCGTAGGGCATGTTGTCGATGCGGTAGGTGGGAACGTCGTTGACGATCACGCCGCCCACCTCAAGGCCCTCGAACGCCGACCAGGCATGGGCGAGGTCATTGGTGAAGATGCCGGCCTGAAGCCCGAAACGGCTGTCGTTGACGGCCTCGACGGCCTCCGAGAAGTCCCCGAAGCGGGATGCGACGACCACCGGCGCGAAGGCTTCCTCGCGGCAGAGCTTGGCCGTCGATGGGACGTCCGTGAGGATCGTAGGCGGGAAGTAGGCGCCGTCGGCCTCGCCACCGAGCAGGACCTTTGCGCCCATCGCGCGAGCTTCGGTGACCCACGCCTGCGTTCGAGTGACTGCCGCCAGGTCCACCATCGGGCCGATCTCCGTGGCCGGATCCAGCGGATCGCCCATCGTTAGGGCTCCCGCTGCCGCCACGAACCGGACCATGAACTCCTGCCAGACCGACTCGTGGACGAAGACTCGCTGGACGCTGATGCAGACCTGGCCCGAGTAGCTGAAGGCCCCGACCACGATCCGGCGAACGGCCCAGTCCAGGTCCGCGGTCCGGTCCACGATCGCACCGGCGTTGCCGCCTAGCTCCAGGACCACTCTCTTGCGGGGGGCCGTGGCGGCTGCGCATTCCTTCATCTTCCAGCCCACGTCCGGGCTGCCGGTGAAGGTGAGCAGCTTGAAGCGGTCGTCGGTGACCAGGCGATCGCCCAGCTCGCGGGTCATCGGCAGGATGCTGACGGAGCCCGGCGGCAGGCCCGCTTCGGCGATGACTTCGGCCACTGTCAGGATGGTGAGCGGGTCCTTTGACGGCGCCTTCAGGACGATCGAGTTGCCCGAGGCGATGGCCGGGGCCAACTTGTGGGCGGCCAGGTTCAGCGGGAAGTTGAAGGGGCTGATGGCGGCGATCGGGCCGATGGGGAAGCGGCGGGTGATGCCGGTCCGGCCGCGTGAGGCAGGGTTCAGATCCAGCGGGATAACTTCGCCGCCGATGCGTTCCGCTTCCTCGGCGCCGAGTCGGAAGGTCAGCACGCCGCGGTCCACCTCGGTCAGGGAGTCGCGGATCGGCTTGCCGGACTCGATCGTGATGATGCGCGCGATCTCGGCGCGGCGGGCGGCGATGCCATCCGCGATCTTGCGGAGGGCGGCGCTGCGGACGTAGGCGGGGAGGCGGCGGGTTTCGCCGAAGGCGGCAACGGCCGCGGCGACGGCTTCTTCGTACTGGGCTTCGGTGGCGTAGAAAGTGGATCCGGCCGGCTCATCGGGCCGGGCCGGGTTTGCCACCACGAGTTGCTCGGGCGAATCAACCCAGCGGCCGGCCAGGAAGATCTTGTGGGGCTCGGGCGCAGTCATCGGAGAACCTCAGGCCGTGGCGCCGCATTTGGGGCAGACGAGGCTGCTCACCGTGCAGTCGTAGCCGCACTTGGTGCCGCGGGCGCACGACTCGCACTTGGGGTTTGTGCGCTGGACCACGGCCATCTCCCCGCAGCGGTCGTACCAGGTGCCCTTGGCGGTGGCTCGGAGACGATCCCCGTCGCTGGCCACCAGGCGGAATGAGCCTCGGAACTCGACAACAGTACTCACGCCGGAGACTCTACAGCCTCACGCCGCCGCCGGTATCGCGTCGCACCCGGCCGGTCGGAGCGGCCGGCTTCTGGAATGGATCGGCCGCGCTTCCGCCGATTCCGTAAGCCGCCCAGGCCACAGGAATCAGGAAGGTCGCGAAGGGAAGTCCGACCATCAGGAACACGTCCATCGCACCCTCGAACATTGAAGCTGGCTACATCGTGACTGGCGAGGATTGGGCGGTCGCGGTCCGGAGGCGTGGCGCGGTGATGCACGTCGCTGGTCGGGCGTTCGCTGTCAACTTGGAACACCGATTCAAGTGTGTGGATGTGCGACGCCCGCATTCGTTAGAGGTGCTACCTTCTAGGCCGGTCGCGACCGGTACCCGGACGCGGCCCCTCGGCCCGAGTCAATTGCGGCTTCGTCCGCAACCCGCAGAGGGGTACTGTCCCGGATGAGCGACGAAGTCCAAACTGAAGACGCGCAGAGCTTTCAGCCGGCGCCGGAAACCCCTGCGCAGCCGGCACCGCCGCGCAAGAAGACCGCCGCGAGCCGCACTCGTGGCTGCCTCATCGAAATCGTTGAGACTGTTCTCCTCACCGTCATCATCTTCTTCGTCGTCCAGCACTTCGTGGCCCAGCCGTATCGGATCTATCAGGTCTCGATGGAGCGGACCCTGGAACCGAACCAGATGGTCCTGGTGGACAAGCTCTCGCCGGTCTTCAGCGACTATCACCGCGGCGATGTCATCGTATTCAACCCGCCGAAGGGCTATGAGGACCAGGGCTCAGATCCGTTCATCAAGCGCGTTATCGGCGAGGCAGGGGATCTCGTAGAAGTCCACGATGGAGCGGTCTGGGTCAACGGTGTGAAGCTGGTGGAGCCATACGTCTACGACGGCGCGCCCACGGTTCCGCGAACCGACGTTTCGAGCTGGCGGGTGCCAGCCGGCGACCTCTTCGTGATGGGTGACCACCGCGACGCTTCGGAAGACTCGCGTGTGTTCGGTCCAATAGCCAAGTCCTCGGTGATCGGCCGCGCCTGGATCAGGTACTGGCCTCTGGCGGATTTCAGCTGGGTGCAGCAGGCCCAATATCAGGGCGTTCCGGATCCGTCACCCGCGCAGGACGTCTCGCCGGCGCCTTCCAACTAGTCGGGCTAGACGGCTTCTTCGAGTTCGTCCGCCTGAGGCTTGCGGGCCGCCAGCCGTTCGATCACGCCCAGCATCCGCCGCTCCAGGAACTCGATTTCCATACCCGCCGCCAGAACGTGGTCCAGCGGATCACGCATGAGGTGATCGCCCATGCGGCGAACCTCGATTGGATCCAGGAGACGCTCAAGCGCGCGTACGACAATGTTGGGGCTGCGGACGTGCTCCACCAGCAGCAGCCGACCACCCGGGCGCAGGACACGCACGGCTTCCGCCACGGCCTGGCGGTCGTTTGGCACGGTGCAGAGGACGTAGGCAAACACCACGGTGTCGAAGTGGTCATCGGGGTAGGGGAGGGCCGTGGCGTCGCCCTGGCGGAGCGTTGCGTGGATCCCCAGCTCTTGGGCGCGCCGTTCGGCCACGCCCAACCCGACGCTGCTCAACTCAATGCCTGTGAGATGAGTCGCCGGCGGGTAGAAGGGCAATGTTCGCCCCTTCCCGATGCCGATCTCCAGCGTCTCGCCTTCGGCCTGCTCACACAGCCAGCGTAGATTGGCGTCGCCGCTCGGGCCGTCGGCCTTGTTGGCTCGGCGGTCGTAGATGCGGCGGATGCGATCCGATTCGCGGTCGATCTTTAGCATTCGCCAAGGGTAGGGGAGCGGCCTCTCTCCGAACAGCGATATCTCGCCGAATCGCGCTGCCGTGTAAAGGCGGCGGCCGCCGGGTCGCACTAGAGTGGTATGGAAGCTATTACGCTGGGGACGATGATCGACGCCGAAGAGTTCGATTCGCAATACGCGGCCTTGTTCGGTGATCTGGTAGCGATGGCGCGGGCTCTTGGAGCCGGCTGTGATTCCGAGGACGTGGCGCAGGACGCGCTCCTCAAGGCGCGCGGCAATCTGCACCAGCTACGCGACCCGGCCAAGCTACGGGCATGGGTTCGTCGCATCGCGATCCGCGGCGCCTGTCGCGCTCGCCTCCGCCACATCGCCGCCATAGACGCGGATCACGTCGAACGGCTGCCTGTTGTCGAGATGCCGGACGTGGACGTCGCCGCCGCAATCGCCGGGCTGCCGGAGCGTGAGCGGTTGGCGGTGACCCTGGTGTTTGGCCTGGGATACCGCCAGGACGAGGCCGCGGAGTTGATGGGCGTGGCCGTGGGCACTGTCTATTCGAGCGTTTGGCGGGCTCGTCGCAAGCTGGCCCGGCTACTGGCTCAGGACGAAACGGTCGCTGCGCCGAACGGAAGGAATGGGCGATGACTCGATTGAGCGCGGTGCTGCGGCGGAACCACATCCACGAGCGGAGGCTCGACGTACTGGCCAGGGCCGGTGCGTCGCTCGAGACTTCTGCCGAACCGGCCGAACTGGCCCACCTCTCCGGCTGCCCTCAATGCCGAAGACTCATGGTTGGGTTCGAACGAGCCGCGTCGGTTCTCGACGGCGCCTGGGCTGATGGTCCGCTCCGCCGCGGATCCGAGACGCCGACCAGAGCCGATCGCTTGCGGCCGAGCCCGGTCCGGCTGGGCCGCTCCCAGCGGCGGACCTCGGTCCCCGCACTGGGCGCGGCGGTCGTGGTGGCGCTGATCGCTACCGCCGGTTTGCTGAGCTTGCGAGATTTCGCCCCGAAGGCCAGTGTCGAGCCCTCGGCCGGGGGGCTATCTTCGGCGGGCGGCACGTTTGCCGGGGCCATCGGCACTCCGCCGGCCGGCCCCGCATCCGCGTCGGTTCCAGAGACGCCCGCCGGGACGGGGATCGTGGCGCGGCTGGCCCTTGGCGCCTACCCGACTTTCTCCTGGTCGCCGGACGGGACCTACGTCCTCGTATCCGGCGCGGACAACTACTCGACCAACGTCTATGACCGCTTTGGCAAGCTTGTGTCGCAGTTCGGGTCTCTCGAGGGCTGGTTGGACGCGACCCACTTGATCGACGGCAGCGGCTACGTCTCAGATGTCCGCACGAGCCACACTGGCGGCCCAACTGCCAATAGCTGGGTCGTTGCCGGCGGCCACGGTTCGGCGGCGATCATCGTGTCGGTGCCGGGTTGCGTGGGTGATCCCATCATCGATTGGTATCGCGACGGTACGTACGAGAAGACGGGTCAGAAGGCGACGCCCTTTGGCTGGTCCGAGGACGGCAAGCTGGCTCTCCTGGGCCACATGGATTGCTCCAGCCAGGATGCGGAAATGCACGGCTGGAAGGGGTCGGTGGACGTGATGGACATCGCGTCCGGAAAGGTCGTCGCGACGGTTTCCGGGGTGCGCGGCGAGATGGCCTTCAGCCCCGACGACTCGCATCTGGCGGCTCAGTCGGACGCCGATCTCAAGGTCGTGGATCTCAGTTCCGGCGTTACGCAGACGCTCCTCGGTCAGCGCTTCCTGGGCTGGCTCGACGCTAAGCGCCTCTACGCGGCCGGCGCTTCGGTCGCCAATATCGTCACTCTGGATCCCGCCGGAATCGATGCAACGACGGCAGGTGTCTGGCAGGCCGAGTCGCCGACGGGCCTCCATCTGCAAGGGGATCTCACCGGCGCCGCCACTCGAATACTCGCGTCCGACGGAAGCACGCTGCTGGACCTGTCCGGCGCCGGTTTGCAAGCGGACCAGTATTCCCCGGCAGACGCACCCGTCACTTCCTGGCTTCAGCCCAACTGGTGGTCCCCGGACGGCCGAATGCTCGCTCTGAATTCCACTGACGGCAAGTCCCTGGTCTTGATCTCCGTCGACCCAGCGAAGCCGGGCGCGCCCGCGAGCTGAAGGAATTCGCCGCCGCATTGCCGATGCGCACGGTCCTGGTCCGGAGCTGGTTGAAGAGACCCAATGACGACATGCGCGGCATCTGGTTTCTTCTCACTGCCAAAGGGAGAAGCGTTGTGCGAATCTCGCGTCTCTCTGCTCGTGTCGGACCCCAGAGACCGGGTGCACTACCGACTGATCCACGCTCAACTGGGACCGATCGGATGGTCCGGAGCTGCCGCAACGGCGCGTCCGCGGGCGATTCCTCCACATAACGACTATCAGGTTGTCATTGAGGAGAGAAACCGCCGGATGGGTCGACATTTGCCGGCCCCTTGGCGCTGAGAGGAAACAGCGGGAGCGGCGACAACGAGCCAGCGAGCTGGCTTTAGAGCTCGACCGACTGATGGAGCCGCCACGCATCCCGGCGCCCGTCCGGCGGCGCAGGCCAAGGCGGCGCCGAGGACCGGAGCGAGCGCGAGCCAAGCAAGCTTGGCTTTGGTGCGTGAGCGAGGACCGCAGGCGACAACGCCGGAATGCGCCGGCTGACGGCCATCGGCCTAGTAGTCCGGCAGAACCGACTCGCCGAACATCAGGTACTTGTCCACGGCACGAGCCGCATTGCGGCCCTCGTTGATGGCCCAGACCACCAGAGACTGGCCGCGCGAGCAGTCGCCTGCCGCGAAGACGCCGGCCGCTGTCGTCATGAAGTCTTCGTCGTGGACGATGTTGCCGCGATGGTCCAGCTTGCAGCCGAAGGCCTCGGGGAGCGTGGGCTCGGGCCCGACGAAACCCATGGCGATCAGCACCAGATCAGCGTCGAGGGACTTCTCCGAGCCGGCGACCTCGTGCATCTCCGGCCGGGCACCGGGGGCGTGGACCCATTCGATGTCCACGGTCTCGATCTTGTTGACCGCTCCGCCATCACCGACCAGACGGCGGGTGTTGACGAGATAGCTGCGCGGATCCGCTCCCCAAAGGGCGGCGGCCTCCTCCTGGCCGTAGTCCATCTTGTAGACCTTGGGCCACTGTGGCCACGGGTTGTCCGCGGCGCGGCTTTCCGGCGGTCTGGGCAGGATCTCCAGCTGAGTGACGCTCTTGGCGCCCTGGCGGATGGAGGTGCCGACGCAGTCCGTGCCGGTATCGCCGCCGCCTATGACGATGACGTTCTTGCCGGCCGCCAAGATGGCCGGGGAAGACCCGCCGAGCAGCGCCTTGGTGCTGGCGGTCAGGAACTCCATGGCGAAGTGAACGCCCTTGAGCTCGCGGCCCTCGACCTTGAGATCGCGCGGGACGGTGGAGCCGACGGCGAGAACGACCGCGTCGAAGTCCTTGACGAGCTTGGCGGCCTCGATGTCCTTGCCGACGGCAACGCCGGTCTTGAACGTGAT
>DASVKT010000168.1:0-16170 GCA_036385235.1 Candidatus Limnocylindrales bacterium
CGTGACCGTGCAGTCCGCCCTGTGTGCCGCGTTCCTTCGCCCGTTTGCAGAACGCCAACCGGACCAGCCGATACGGCACGCCGAGATCCCGGTGGATCTGCGCCCTCGCCTGGCCAGGCCCGTCGGCGACTCGTACGGAAACATGATCGCCCTCGCCATCATCGAAGTCGACTGCACGGTCGGACGCGACCTCTGGGATGTCGCCCGGGACGCGTCGGTGGCTCTGGCGTCGATGAACTGGGACGAACTGTTCGCCACGCCGTTAGTCATGCTCGCCCTGATCGGCTACATCCCCAACCGGCCCTGGACCATCGACTACGACGTCTCCATCAGCAACCTCGGCCGCATAGACATCCCGGCGGAGTACGGCGCCTTGCGCCTCGAATCCATCTACGCGCCGATCTTCCCGGCCACCGGCCCCGAGCATCGGATACTGGGAGTATCCACGTTTGCCGGGCAGATGCGCTTCACGTTCAGTACGCGCAACCCGAACGCCGGCGCGATGGCACACCGCGGCCTGGAGTTGCTTCGGGGCATGCTCGTCTGATGCGGCCCGCGGCCACGCCGCAGCAGGATTTGGCTAGCCGGTTGGTATGATTTGCCCGTGAAGATGACAATCAACCTATCCGAAATGGTCGCGGACACCGAGCAGGAGATCCTCCGGCTCGTCACCGAGAAGGACGCGCCAACAGCCGGCCTCTACGAGATGTGCCGATATCACATGGGCCTGGACGGCAGCGGCTCGTCCGGCAAGCGGATGCGGCCACTTCTCGGTCTGCTCACCTACGCCTCCATCAAGGGCGATCACCGCGGGGCGTTGCCGGGCGCAGCGGCCGTGGAGCTAGGTCATAACTTCAGCCTGGTCCACGACGACATCGAGGACGGCGACACCGAGCGCCGCCACCGCCCGACTCTCTGGGTTCGTCACGGCGTCCCGCAGGCGATCAATGCTGGGGACATGCTCTTCACGCTGAGCCGCAAGGCGCTCCACCGCCTGACGGACATGGGCTATTCGGATACGAAGGTCCTGCGCCTGATGCGCCTCCACGACGACACCTGCGTGGCCCTGTGCGAGGGCCAGTACCTGGACATCTGGGCCAGCGAGCAGGCGGAGCCGATGTCCGTGGAGTTGTACTTCAAGATGATCGGCGGCAAGACCGCGGCCCTGATCTCGGCCTCGGTTGAGGCAGGCGCCGTGTTGGCCACGGACGACGAGGCCGTCATCACCCGCTACAAGGAATTCGGCTGGGCCCTAGGCCTCGCGTTCCAGCTCAACGACGATCTGCTGGGCATCTGGGGCGACGAGGCAGCAACCGGCAAGGAGCCCACGGACGTGGCCCGGCACAAGATGACCCTGCCGGTGATCTACGCATTCGAACACGCAGACGCAACCGACCGGGCGGCCCTCGCAGCGATCTGGCACACGCCCATGCCAACGGACGACCAGGTCGCCGAAGCGGTCGCGCTACTCGAGAAGATCGGCGGCCGCGACTACACCCGCGACCAGGCCCGCCACTACCGCGACAAGGCCCTCGCCGAACTCGACGCCGCTGGCGTCGTTGATGCAGAGGCCCTGGATGCCTTGCGCGGCATCATCGTGGGCGTCATCAAGGCCTAGCGTCGCCCTCTCCCTACGCCAGCGCGTGGCTCGTGATCAACTGGCCGGAAATTGCATCCACCATCACGATCGCCCGCGGCCCGGGTCCGTTCGTGGCGGGGACGCCCGGCAGGCCCTCCCAGGACATGGAGACGGCCCAGGCCAGCCGGGCAGCGGCTCCGCTGCAGGTATCGTGCATCGAAACGAGAGCGACTTCGCGGATGTAGCCGCCGGCGTAGGCATTGGTGGCTACACCTATCGCGGCCACGGCCGTCGTCGTGGGCGGAGCCGCCGCCGGTTCCAGGCGGAGGCACACGGCGTCCAGGTCGTCGAGACTCCAGCCATCCACGCGCGTCGTGCCGACCCCACGCAGAAACTGGCTGACGGGGCTGCGGTGGTCGTAGACGACCCAGATCGACGCCCACGCGAACGCGACCACGGCGACTAACCCGATAGCCGTCTGATGGCGCCTCAGCCAGCGCACGGCCGGACTCCTTCCACTACCGCGCCGCGCTCTTGCTGGAATCGCCGGACTTGCCGTCGTCCTCGCCGTCTTCGTGAAGGTGCTGGCGCACCGCCAGGACCTTGCCCACCCGGCGGCCGTCGGTGGTCTCGACGGTGAGGGTCAGGCCGTGCTCCGATACTTCGACCTTGTCGCCCGGCCGCGGCACACCACCGACACGGTGATAGACGAGCCCGCCGACCGTGTCGTACTCCTCCGCATCCTCCAAGGCGCCCAGATCCACATTGAACATCTCGCCCAAATCGTCAACCGATGCTCGTCCGTCGATGCGGGCTTCGTCATCCGAGAGGCGGACCGTCAGCGGCTCTTCCACGTCGTATTCGTCCTGGATGTCGCCGACGATCTCCTCGATTAGGTCCTCGATCGTGACCATGCCGGCCGTGCCGCCGTATTCGTCCAGCACGATCGCCAGGTGAACCCTGCGACCCTGGAGCTTGTGAAGCAGGTCATCGATCAGCATGGATTCGGGCACGAAGAGCGGCGCCCGCAGCAGCTTCCGCAGCTCCGGCTTGGCCACTCCGCCCTTGAGGAAGGGAAGGAGGTCCTTGGCGTAGAGCACGCCGACAATCTCGTCGATTGCCTTCTTGTATACGGGAATACGGCTGTGGCCTTCCCGGATGAAGGTGTCGATGGCATCGTCTATGGTCGTCGTAACGGCCAGGGCGCACATCTCCGTGCGCGGAACCATCACCTCGTGGACGCGCCGCTCGCCGAGCTCGATGACCGCGCTGATCATCTGCTCTTCCTCGGCCTCGAGGACGCCGGTCTCCCCTCCCCGCTCGACGATGAGCTTGAGTTCCTCGGTGTTGATCTGAGCCTGGCGGGCAACTCCAGCCCCGAAGCCGCCGGCGATCAACCGCGTCAGCCCGGTCAGAAACTTCACGACGGGCGAGAAGATCCGGCCGACCATGTCCAGCGGTCCGGCCAGGGTCAAAGCAACGCGATCCGGATAGGCCAGGGCGAAGGTCTTGGGGACAAGCTCGCCGAAGACGATGGTAAATGCGGCCAACAGCATCGTGACGATGATGACGCCCAGACCGCCCGAAAGATCTTTGAGGAATGACACCCGAGCGATGACTTCGGCCAGACGCTCCGCCAGGTTCACGGCCGCGTACGCCGAGGCCAGGAAGCCCACGAAAGTGACGCCGATCTGGGCCACGGCGAGGAACCGGGCCGGGTCTTCAACCAGCCGCTTCACGCGGCGCGCGTTGCGGGGACCTTCGTCGATCAGCTGCTCGATGCGGCTGTGGCGCAGCGTGACCAGTGCAATCTCGGCGGCAACGAAGACTGCCTCGATCGCGACGAGGATGAGGACGACCAGCAGCTGCAGGACGATGTCGCTCATCGTTCGACTCGCTTGGAAGCCTCCGGTGCAGGAGCCTCGTCAGGCTTGGCGGCGGCGCCATCCGGGGCGACGCGGGGCTTGCGCAGCCGGGCCGGAACACCGAGAGCCAGCATGCCGGCGGGCACGTCCTTGGTGACAACGGACCCGGCACCGGTTCGGGCGCCGTCGCCGAGTTCCAGCGGTGCCACGAGCATCGTGTCCGAGCCCAGGAAGACACCCTTACCGATGATCGTCTTGTGCTTCTTCACGCCGTCGTAGTTGCAGGTGATCGTGCCCGCGCCAACGTTCGTGCGCTCACCGACCTCGGCGTCGCCGATATAGCTGAAGTGGTGCTGCTGAACGCCCGCTTCGAGGCGGCTGCCCTTCACCTCGGCAAAGTTGCCGAGCTTGGCTTTGCGCCCGATGGACGACTTGGGCCGCAGGTGCGACATGGGCCCGATCTGGACCTCGTCCTCGACCTCGGACGATTCCAGAACGCTGGCCCAGATGAAGCAGTCGCGGCCGACCACCGTGTCGATGATCTGGCTGCCGGCCCCAACCCTGGTCCCGGCCCCGATCCGGGTGTTGCCCTTGAGAATGACGCCGGGCTCCAGGACGACGTCCTGATCCAGCTCCACTGCCACGTCCACATAGGTGTGCGTAGGATCGACCATCGTCACGCCGGCGGCCATATGGCGCTCGTTGATGAGCATCCGGAGTTCCATTTCGGCGGCCGCCAGCTGAGAACGGTCGTTGATGCCGGCGAGAGTGCCGTCGTCCTCGACCTCGAGTGAAACCACCGGGCGCTTGTCCTCGCGGGCCAGTGCGACCAGCTCCGGCAGGTAGAACTCGCCCGAAACCGGCGACGGCTTGACGTCGCCGATGCGGCGCCGGAGCCACGCGGCGTCGAAGGCATAGACGCCGGCGTTGATCTCCTCGATCTCCAGCTCTTCCGGCGTGCCGTCCTTCTCTTCCACGATTCGAAGAACCTGGCCGCCATCCGCACTGCGAATGACTCGACCCAGACCCTCCGGGTCGTTGGAGTGAACGGCCACGATCGCCACCGCGGCATTGCGGGCGCGACGCAGGTCGATCAGCTCGGCCAGGAGATATGCCTGGACCAGCGGCACGTCGCCGGAGAGAACCAGGATCTCGGCCACGTCGTCCGGTGCGGCATCCATCGCCGAGCGAACCGCATCGGCAGTGCCGCGCGGCTCGGCCTGCAGCGCAAAGTCCGCCTCGTCGGCGAAGACTTCCGTGATGACCGCCGTGGCGGGCGAGTAGACGACCAGAGGGCGGCGGCCACCGACTTCTCGAGCGGCATCCAGCACGAGACCGAGCATTGGACGGCCGCACAACTCATGGAGAACCTTGGGCTTGCGGGATTTCATGCGGGTTCCGAGGCCGGCGGCAAGCACAACCGGCAGAACGCTTGCGGAGGTCTGGCTCATTGGATCGGACGGTAGCACGGAACTGGGCGGCTGCGCGGCCCGGTTCGAGAGGACCGGGCCGGCATAGCGCCAGGCACTAGTTGGACTTCCGCGCGATCGCCTCGATCTCGACCAGTGCGTCGTGCGGGAGAGCGGCGACCTGCACGGTGCTGCGAGCGGGCGGCGGGGTGACGACGTGCGTCTTGTAGACGGCGTTCATCTTGTCGAAATTGGCGAGGTCTGACAGGAAGACGGTGCACTTGACCACATCGCCCATGTCCATCCCAACCGACGCCAGGATGGCCTCGATATTCAGGAGGGAGCGCTCCGTCTGGGCCTCGATGCCGTCGAGAAGGTCCCCGCTGGCCGGATCGGCGCCCAGCGAACCGGAGCAGAAGACGAAGCCGTCGATCTCGATGGCCTGGCTGTAGGGTCCGAAAGCGGCCGGCGCATCCGGGCTGGCAATCACCTTGCGACTCATCGAGACTAGTCTCCCTTCAACTTGGTTGGTTCGTCGTTGTCTGTCTTGTCGGTCCAATTGTGGACCGTGAAGCGCCGGATCGTACCCGAAGTCTCGCCCGTGGGTTGGACTGCAGGCGGCACGGGCCGCACCTCGATCGTGGTGGCGGCGACAAACGGCTCCAGAGTGCCGATCCTGGGCAGCGAGCCGTCGGTAGCGGCGAGGCGCACGAACCTGACGGCCTTGCAAGCATCGGCAACGTTTGCGTAGAGCGCCCACAGAGTCGGACCTGAGCCGGACTGGCAGATCGGGCGGCCGAGCAGTCGTTCCAGCGCCAGGCCGAAATCCTTCAATTCCGGCGCGACTGAGAGCGCCGCCGGCACCAAATCGTTGGCGTCAGCCAGTTCCTTCGCCCAGCCGAGAAGGTCTCGGCTCGTCATGCCGACCTTCATCGCGATTGCCAGACGTTCGGAGACTTTGCCGGCGCGAGACGGGTCGGACGGGCGCGCGCCGTTCGCGTAGGCCCGGAAGACCTCGGCCGTGGAAACGGGAAGGTGCGGCGTGATGAGCAAGACGGCCGGCGGATCGCCCTGGAAGTCCGGCAGCGGGTCTACGAATTCGCCGCGACCGGTAACCAACGCCGCGCCGCCGGCCAGGAAGAAGGGCACGTCGGAGCCGATGGAGGCGGCCAGTTCGGCGCGCTTTGCCGGCTCCAGACCTGCGCCCCAGGCGGTCAGCGCCGCATCGATCGCGGCCGCCGCGTCGGTACTGCCGCCGCCGAGCCCCGCGGCTATGGGGATGTGCTTGGTCAGCCGGGCCGACAGACGCGGGGGCGTAGCGGGCGCCCCGGGCCAGGTCTTTGCGACTGCCTCGCGCGTAGCCGCGAAGGCGCGCAGGACGAGGTTGTCCGGCGCCGCGGCCAGTGTCAGGCCGACGATCCGGAGCGAGTCACGCGTCCCGCCGGCGGCGGTCGGAGTTGCCGTCAGCACGTCACCGAGCGCCAGCGGGACGAAGACGGAGTGGATCGAATGGAAGCCGTCGTCGCGCTTGCCCTCGATCGCCAGCGTCAGGTTGAGCTTGGCGGGCGCGAAGCGGACAACGTGGAGGGAGGGACCGGTGGGGCCTGGGCCGGGACTCGTGGGGCCGTTTCCGCCGTTTCCGCCCGCGCCGGAGCCGGAGCCGGGACTCGCGGGGCCGTCGGAACCGGGGCCGTTGCCGCCGGCCGCGCCGTTACCGCCGCCCGCGCTCGAGCCGCCGCCCGCGCCGTTGCCGCCGCCGCCCGCGGCGCTCCTGGAGCTCACGGCGCCGCACCCGAAATCGGGCCGAGAGTGATACGCAGGGCGAGCCACTCTTCAACCGAGAGCGTCTGCGGGCGCCGGTCGCCGTCGATGCCGGCCGCGTCCAGCGCCGCCGCGACCTCCGCGCCGGAGAACGGCAGCTGGCGCGCCAGAACGTTGTGCAACTTCTTGCGCCGCTCGCGGAACCCGGCTTGAACCACCCGCCAGAGATGCTCTTCATCCTCCGGGGAGAGGCGCGGCCGCTCGCCCAGCGGATCCAGAGTGGTGATCTCCACCACGGCCGACTCCACTTCCGGGGCCGGCTCAAAGGCATCGCGCGGAACGACGAACGCAATCCGGACGGCGGAGTGGTACTGGACGAAGACGGAGAGGTAGCTCATATCGCCGGGCGCCGCGGAGATGCGCTCGGCCACTTCCTTCTGGAGCATCAGGACCATGCGCTCGGGCCGGGGCGGCGCGCCAAGAAAGCGGTGGAGAATGGGACTGGTGATGTGATACGGGACGTTGGCCACCACGTCGTACGGCGGCGTCATCAGTTTCGCGATGTTCTGATCCAGGATGTCGCCCTGAACGAGGTGTAGGGCGCCTCGTTCTATCGCCTCCGACTGGGTGCGCGAGAGGCGCCCGGCGAGCTGCCGGTCCAGTTCCACGGCCGTGACGTCGGCGCCGCCGTCGAGCAGGCCGCTGGTCAGGATGCCGAGGCCCGGGCCCACTTCCAGAATGCGACGACCCGGTTCCGGAGCAGCAAGATCCAGGATGGACTGAAGTACGTCGGGATCGGCCAGGAAGTTCTGCGACATGGAGTGGTGCGCTCGCAGCCCCTCCACTCGCAACTGGCGCCGGACGGAGAGAGGGTCCAGGCGCGGGGCCTTGCGGGGCGCCGGACCGGCCGGCGCAGCGCCGGTCGCCGCCACCGAAGCCGCCACCAACCCAGCCACCGAAGCCGCCACCGAAGCCGGCGGTCCGCCCGGTGCGCCCGGTGCGCCACTCGAGGCGCCGCCGGCCGCGGCCACCGCGGCCACCGCGACGGCAACCTCGGCAACCCTCGCCGCCTCGGCCGCCTCGGCCTCCCTCAACATCTTCGCCTTCGACTTGCTCACCGCTTAGCCAGCGGCAGCGACGGCCGCGCATCCAGATCCAGGCCAGCCCGAGTCCCGGCGGCAAACCGCCGAGCGCCCGCCGCGCCGATCATTGCCCCGTTGTCCGTGCAGAGCGCCGGCCGTGGGACGACCAGCGGAATTCCGGCCGTGGCAGCAGCGGCTGCCAGCCGATCCCGCAGCACGCGATTGGCGGCCACTCCCCCGCCCAGAACCACGGACCGGGCCCCCACGCCCCGAGCCGCCCGCAGCGTCTTGGTCACGAGCACATCCACCACCGATTCCTGGAACCCATACGAAAGCTCGGCGACGCGATCTTCCGACAGCACCCCCTCGCCGATAGATGTCCCTTCTCCGTCCGTCTCAATCGCGATCGTGCGCCGCGCCGCCGTCTTCAAACCGCTAAAACTGAAGTCGAAGGTGTCGCCAAGCCAGGCCCGCGGAAAGACCACGTCTTTGCGAGTGGCTCCGGCCGCGGCCTTCATGATCGCCGGTCCACCCGGATACGGCAGCCCCAGCAGCCGGCCGACCTTGTCGAACGCCTCGCCGGCCGCGTCGTCCACGGTTTCGCCGAGCAGCCGATAGGTCAAGTGATCGCGCATCTCAACGAGGAACGTGTGCCCGCCGGAGACGATCAACGCCACCAGCGGAAAGAGCGGCTCCGCGATCTCGCGCGTCTCGTCCGCCAGCCACGCCGCATACAGATGGCCCTCCAGATGATTGACCGGAACTAGCGGCTTGCCGTGAACGTAAGCCAGAGTCTTGGCGAAGTTGATGCCGACGAGCAGGCTGCCCGCCAGCCCCGGGCCGTTGGTGACCGCCACAGCATCGATGTCGTCCCAGGTCACGCCTTCCGCCTCGGCCGCTGCCCAGGCCTCGTCCAGCGTCGGCACGATCCAGCGCAAATGAGCACGGGCCGCAATCTCCGGCACGATCCCGCCCGAGGCTGCGTGCATCGCAACCTGGCTGGCCACCACGTTGGCGAGGATCCGCTTTCCACCGTCCTCAATAATGGCGATGCCCGTCTCGTCGCAACTCGACTCGATCGCAAGAATCAGTCCGCCGCTCACGCTTGCTTCCTCGCAACGCTGCTCGGCCGGATGACATTCGGGCCTCCAACGCCCGGTGTCGACTGAGCCCCGGTCTCCGTCGCCGGAACCGATCCGTCGTGAGGCGGCGGCACAGGCGACCCATCGTCCCCAAGCGCAATGTCCGGCCTGGCCGCAATCTCCGCCCTGAGTTCAGCCATTCGGGCGTGCATGCTCGGCCCGTCCAATTCCGGCGTCGTCATGATCAGCGCGTCTTCGTTGTTGTCGCTGTAGTAGCGCGGCCGCACTCCGACCACCTTGAAGCCGTACTTCTCATAGAGCCGCCGCGCCGGCTCGTTGGAGGGCCTGACTTCCAGCGTGGCTTCGTTGGCGCCGCGCGCAATTGACAGATCGAGCAGCGCCAGAAGCAGCCGCTCCCCGATCCCCTGGCGCCGCCAGATCCCGCGCGTCGCAAACGTCGTGATGTGAGCTTCATCCACCAGCAGCCAGATCCCGGCAAACCCGACGACCTGGTCGCCGCTGCGCGCCACGAGGTAATGCGCCAGCCGGTTGTTCTCCAGCTCGTGCTGATAGGCATGAGCCGGCCAGGGCGTGCTGAAACTGTCCCGCTCGATTTCGTGGACGGCTTCGAGATCCGCGATCTGCATCCTGTCGACGACGATCATGACCGGTGGTCGCCGGACCATTTGACCTCCCCCTTCATGACCGCCACGCCGCGCGGCAGCGAGACGTATTCCGGGACCAGCAGGGCCACGTCGTCCCCGCCGGACGCCAGGCGTCGAGCTCCGAGGGCAAGAATTGCAGCCGCCAGTCCGGCTTCAGCCGTGGCTCCGCGCGCGAGCGCATCCTCCGGCGCCCGGCCGGGAAGATCGACCGCGACCAGCACTTGGCCGGCGTCGGTCGGCAGCTCCTCGCCACCGCGAACCAGCTGCGCCAGGCCTCCGGCGATGACGACCTTGTCGGAAGGTCCGGCCGGCAGCAGTAGAACGGCCTTCTTGCCCTCAACCTCCGCAGCCGGGCCTGCCGTATGGAGAAGCGCCTCTGACGTGGGGACCCCGGCTACGGCCACGCCAAGTCCCCAGCAAAGCGCCTTTGCAGTAGCCAAGCCCACGCGCAAACCTGTGAAGGCGCCGGGGCCGGTCCCAACCACGATCCCACCGAGTTCCGCCAGCGGCGTGGCAGTGGTCGCGAGAATTTCGTCAATTCGCGTCAGGAGCTCCTCGCCGTGGCGATAGCCCGCCGCCCAACGCCGCTCGGTGATGAGCATACCGTCGGCCTCGCCGAGCGCGACCATGGCGTTGATGCCCGAGGTATCGATTGCGAGGATTCGTCCGGCCGTCATCGGGCTGGCTCCGTCTCGTGCGTGGCACCATCGGCGACCACCGCCAGATCGTGGCCTTGGCCCGTGCCTGCGTCAGCGCCACCCGCAAGCCGAGTGCCCGTGTCGCCGCCCCGGGCCCGTTCATCCGCGTCGGCGCCGCCCGCCAGCCGAACACCCGTGTCGCCGCCCCGGGCCCGTTCATCCGCGTCGGCGCCGCCCGCAAGCCGAACACCCGCCTCGCCGCCCCGGGCCGTAGTGCCCGCCTCGCCGCCCCGGGCCCGTTCATCCGCGTCGGCGCCGCCCGCCAGCCGAGTGCCCGTGTCGCCGCCCCGGGCCGTAGTGCCCGCCTCGCCGCCCCGGGCCGTAGTGCCCGCCTCGCCGCCCCGGCCCTCATCGGCGCCGTCGGCCCGCCCCGGCACCAACTCCAGATACCGCGCATAGCTCGCGTGGCCCGGCCGCAACGTGATCGTCCTCGGATCGTCGCCCGAGCCATCGATCAGTACATCCAGCCGCTCGTCCGGCATCGCGTCCGCCAGCCGTTCCGCCCATTCCACCAGCGTCACGCCTTCGACCTGCCGATCATCGATAAGCCCGCCCGCAAGCGCGTCGGCCGCATCCGCCAGCCGATACAGGTCCGCGTGGAAGAGCGGAAGCCGCCCCTGGTACTCCGCCATAAGCACAAAACTCGGCGACACGATCGTGTCCGTGATCCCCAGCGCCGCCCCAAACCCCTTGGCGAACTGCGTCTTGCCCGCCCCCAGATCCCCCACCAGGCTGATCAAATCCCCCGCCCGCGCCGCCGCGGCCAACGCCCCCGCCAGGGCGCGCGTACCCGCCGCGTCACGCGTGACAACAACCCGTTCCAGGCCCTGCTCAACACTCACCCCGCGAGGTTACCCGAAACGTGGCTAGTGGCGCTGCAGGGGCCGGGCTTGCGGGCGTTGAGTGGATCCGGGGAAGTGGCTTCGTCGCCCCGGCCATGGCCGTCGCCGCGCCCCGCTCAGGCGACCCCAGGCCCGGCGTCCCCGGCCAGCGACTCGCCTCGCCGCGCCCCGGCCAGCCCGCCTCGCCGCGCCCCGGCCAGCCCGCCTCGCCCCGGTCATTGCGGAATGCCAACACCAGTTGCGCGGGACAAGGAACTGCCTCGATTTCGCCCCAAAACCTGGTGCCGAGTCCCCGCCGACCAGCCCCGACACCCAATTCCACGCTCAGCCGACGCTCCGTAACGTCGCACGGCCGTCCAACTCCTCGCGGCGCGCAACTACCAGTTGCATTCCGCAAGAACAAGGCCGGCGAGTGGGTTGGCATTGCTCGCTCAGAAATGGCCGCCTAGCCCCCCATGTCTTGACAAGAAGGACCGGCGCCAGGACCAACCCCGCAATCGCCCGTGCGATCGCCCGGCCCCTCGAGAAACGGATGAGATCACCGGCCCCACCAGACCGCCAGTCGGGACGAGCTCGGAGCGCCCTGATCAATGCGAAAGTCATGAATGCCATGTATCCGACGGTGGAGATCACCGCCGACCACCTCCTATCCGAGAGGCCCTGGGTGGCACCCAGCGATGGCAGCCTGATTCTGGAAGCTATTGCCCACGTCGGTGCCATCCGTCAGCCCCTTCAAACTGCCTCATGCCCCCGGACCTCAGAACACAAACCTCTCCAAATCCGCCACCGGCACGATGGACGTCTCCTCGTCGTCCACGAACCGCACCACTGCCCCCTCCAGGTACAGGCCACCACGGAAGCGGTACATGCCCACGGAACTGAGCCAGCGACCCTCGCTGCCGGCGCGGGCGCCGCTGCGGGCGCGGACCCAGTCGGGCGGCAATTCGGGGAGCGGGACGTTGGCCGCGTCGAAAACGAGCAGTGCAGGATCAGTGACGATCGCGACTTCGCGGCCGGCAAGGGCGGCGAGCATCGCGAGAATTGGCGTGGCGATGGGCCGGCGGCCGTGGCCGTCCAGAGCGATTAGCCCGAATGGAACGGACGGAGCCAGGCTCGCTTTCTGGCGGACTTCGGAGGCCTTCAGGTCACGCAGTTCGCCTTCGCCGACGGAACCGGCGATCAGGCCGCGAATGGACATCGCCCGGGCCCGGCTGATCGCCTGCCCTGAGATTCGGCTGCCGGCAACAACGACTGCACCTGCGCGGCCCACGTCCAGGGCGCTGGCCCACAGCTCGCCGTCTGTGAGACGCGGCACATCCAAGTAGCCGCGCGACGGCTCACCGGCGGCGATGGCACCCGGCATCGCGGCGCCAACCACTTCCAGAGTCACGTCGACGGCGTTGCGCGCGGAGAGCACGACTCCGGCCACGGGCGACTGCACAACCTCGTGCCGCTCCCCCGCCGCGGCGCGCCAGCGCCCCTCGCTCTCGAAAAGCAACGTCCCGGCGACGCGAGTCTGCGGCTTGCCCTTCTCCGGCTTGCCCTTCTCCGGCTTGCCGCGGCGATCGGCACCGCCGACCCACCACTTACCCGGAACGGGAGGGCGGCGCTGCTCCACGCGAGGCCCGGACGGCGTGCGAACCGCCATCGGCTGCCGGCTGGGCATTCGGGCGGCTTGGGCCTGCCGGGCGACCGCGGCCTCGAGCCGTTCCTCTTTCCATAGCGGCGAGAAGCGCTCGTCGGCGGGCTGGGCCGGGCCCTTGGCGGGCTTGTCGGGACTCTCCGGCTTTCGATCTTCCCAGTTCGCCATCCGCGCGACTTCTACAATCTCCGCGTCCGGCGTCCGCTCGAAGATGGGCATGCCGGGCACGATGTGATCGCCCGGCGCCACCAGCGCCCGATCGCCCGGTCCAAGCTGATAGCGGATCACCGGCGAGAAGACCAGGATCCGGCGCGTAGGGATGCGGGCCAGTTCCGGCGAGATCTCCGGGGCGCGCGGCGGCTGCTTCACGGCCTTCATTCGTCTACCTCCGGCCACATGCCGCGCTGCCACGCCTCGAGGGCGGCGCGCCGCGAGTCCGGCCTATCGGAAATGCGCATTGGAATATCGCGCAGGTCAACGAGCAACCCGCACATCCCGCCCCCGACATCCACTGAGAAATGGTGGCCGCGCTTGCCGAGCCGGACTGCATCGCGGAAATCCAGATCCGCCCTAGCGGCGCGCCCCGGCGGCAGATCCACCACCTGGACCGCGCCCGGATGCAGCTCGATCTCCGAAATGGAAGCAGCGCCCTTCATTCGCAGAGTCCCGGCGCTGCGTCCGGCCTTGATGCCGGCCGGCATGACCAGACTGCCGAGCGGCAACAGAATGTCGTTCGCCAGATTGGCCAGCAGGCGGCGACGTTCGCCTTCGTCTTCAATGACGCCGAGCGGGCCGAGAAGCCTGGCTTCGTCCACGGCGAGCTGGCTGACTCCAGCCCGGCGCACCAGATCCGCCATCGCCAGCGCGACAACGGAGGGCGGCAGCGAGGCGAAGATCCCGCCGGCCGCGACCAGCAGCTCCGGCATCGCCTCGCCGGCAAGCTCCGGCATCGCCTCCATGAGTCGCCCGAATGCTCCCTTGGCGGCGGCCAGACGGAACACGGCGCCGTCACCGTCCGCTTCGCCCCACGGCGCCAGCCGCAGGTCATTGAGGCGATCCATTGCCTTGTGCCTATCCAGTGAAGCTGTTGACCAGGCCAGCAGCCCGTCGATGACTTCCTCCGACGGACTCGTCGGCGCAAAGGAGGCATCGGCCACACACGCGTGCGAGGACACGACCGCAGCGTGCCCCTGGCCAAACGGCTGGGATCGGGCGCTCAGGCCTCCCTGCAATCCGACTTCGACGACTTCGATCGATCGGTCGAGAACGTACGCCAGCGAGGCGATCGATCGCTCAACCCCGAGGCGGCTGTCGTTCGGGAGCGCCCGTAAACCCTCAAGTACCTGCTGAAGCGACGAGCCTGCCGGGTAGCCGGCTTCGGTATCGGGCGCCAGGAGGACGTGGATTTCGATCGGGGCAGCCTCGGCGGCTCGGAAGGGAACCGGCGCGGCCGGCTTTCGGGGCGACGGCGGCGCGACAACTGTTGGCGGCAATTCCGCGACGGACACCGGCGCCGGGATATTGGAAGCGATGTACGGCTCCGGCCCGCCCTCATCGATCATGGCTTCGGCCGCCCGACCCTCGGCCGCATCGGTCAGTTCAGCGACTTCGTTGGCCTTCCGCTTTGTGACCTTCTTGGTCTGATGCGCAGCCTTGTCCCCGATGGCGTCGTCCGGACCATCGCCAAAGACGCCGTCCATGCCGACGACACCCTGTTCCATCGCGACGTCGCGGCCGGTCCTCCCGTCGAAGACCTCGGAGAAGAGCGATTCGTAGGCCGCCGCGCCGCCCGCCAGAACAACCATGAGTTCCGGGCGGGATCGCGTGGCCGCGGCCAGCAAGGCCGCCAGACCCGGCAGGTGGCGCTTCTCGTCCCCCGCAGGAGAGTGGTCCGCGCCCAGCAGCACCGCACTCACGTCCGTGGACATCAGCAACCGGCTCAGCCCAACCGGATCGTCTTCATCCGCACTGCCTCCGGCAACCATCCAACCGGCGCGCAGGGCGGTGGTCTCCAGGCGCTTGCGCTGCCGCCGTGAACCGCCCAGAACCACCAGGTGGCGCTGGGGCGTGGTCTTCGCCTCCAGCCTGGCCCAGCCGGTGATGAGGGCCGGGATGTCGATCGTCTCGCCCGCGCCCATCTCCCGGAGCATCTCCGGATCCGTGGCTTCTATCTGCTTCAGAAGGCCCGCGAGAGTGACATCGACGTCCACATGGGACGGCGTGGTCGCGTGTGAAATCAGGCGCCAACGGCCACCGACATAACCCAACACGGCCGCGGAAGTAGAAGCCGAGCCGAAGTCCAAAGCGAAGAATGCGCGGGGCTTGCTAGTCACCCGGCTATGCTACCCGGCGCGCCGGTCCCTGTCCGAGCTTATGCGTCCCAGGCGATCTCTTCGTCCGGATCCTGGAGCCGCTCGATGAGCTGCTCAATGCCGAGATCGTCCGCCAGGATCTGCGTGGCGACCGGAAGATCACCGCCGAAGACATCGCGAAGGGTGGGATCGAAGAAGACCATGGCACTGCTGCCGAGCGGCCGGTACGGGCGGCTGGCCTGCAGGAAGAGCACGGCCGGCGCGGTCAAACCGCGCAACTGGATCTCCTGGGCTACCTGCTCCACAAGATCGTCGCGCTGTTCTTCCGAGCGGCTATGCATCGAGATCAAATTGGTCTATCTCCAGTTACTTCGCTGCGGTGCCGGTCACTCGCAACCCAACGGGCCTGGGTCGTCATCTGGCACGTCCGCCGATCGGTCCGTGGGCCTCCCCTGACCCTGAGTCACATCGCACGCCACTGCGCGCATCGCAACCGCCTCGGCTGCCGCATAGTACACCCGGGGTAACCTCCCCGACATCGCTGTGACTACCTCATATGAGATGGTGTTGCCCCACCGCGCCACCTCGAGTGCACTTATCCGCTCACCGGCCTGCTCGCCGATTAGCGTGAACTCATCGTCGATGGTCACAGGCGGCCCCGGGACGTCAGTCACGTCCACCATGATCGCGTCCATGGCCACAGTTCCCACCTGTGGAACGCGCGTCCCGCGGACCAGGACCTGGGCCTTGTTGGAGAGGCTGCGGGGAAAACCGTCCGCATACCCGAGCGGCAAGGTAGCGATGCAACTCCTGCGCGTCGTGGTGAATGTCGGGCCGTAGCTGACGCCGGATCCTGCTTCCAGCCAGGCGACTCTGACGGGCCTGGCCCGGAGCGACATCACCGGCCGGAGCCGGGCCGCCGCGTCCGAATTGGCGGCCGAAACGATCAACCCGTCCGGGACGATGCCATATTGGGCCAGCCCGACGCGGACGACGTCATATGTGCCGGCGGTTGCGGCGAGCACTCCCCCACTGGCCGAGATATGGCGAGTCGGCAGGCTCGCCCCGGCGTCTTCCAGCAGCCCGGAGGCGGCGACGAAGTTGGCGTCCTGACTGGACGTGATTTCGGAATTGTCCGAGGCCTGGAGGTGAGACCAGAGACCCACGAGCCGGGTCCGCGGGTTGGCCTCGATCTGGGCTGCAACGGCGGGCACTTCCTCCGGATGGACGCCG
>DASVKT010000169.1:0-2569 GCA_036385235.1 Candidatus Limnocylindrales bacterium
CTCTCAACGGTTCTCGGCGAGACAGACGTGTCGCTGAGGCCGCGCGAGCAAGGAGCGTTCTTTGTACGCATCGGATAAGACCCTGGTTTGCCAGGACTGCAACCAGGAATTCGTCTTCAGTGCGAGTGAGCAGCAGTTCTACGCGGATCGCCAGTTCAGCGAACCGCGACGCTGCCCCTCGTGCCGCGCAGCTCGTAAGACCCAGCGCGGTGACTTCGGCGGCGGCGCCTCCCACGGCGGTGGCGGCGGCAGCCGGGGTGGCTACTCTTCCGGCCCCCGCGAGATGTTCTCGGCAACTTGCTCGAGCTGTGGCCGTGAGGCCCAGGTTCCTTTCCGCCCGAGCGGCACCAAGCCGGTGTACTGCAGCGACTGCTTCACCTCTCGCCGCGCATAACACCGGGCCGTAAGGCCTACGCGAGAACGCTAAGAACCCGGCGAGTGATCGCCGGGTTCTTGATACCCGGAGGAGTGGGGCGCCCGACGGGACCAGGCCAGGCCTGCGAACATGCGCGAGACAAGGCGGATCGACGGCTGCCACGCGGCGCTGGGGCGGCAACGCATGGCGGCACCTCCGATCAAGCCGATTCTCAGCCGGCAATACTCGTGCGCTCCGGGGCCGTACTGGGAGTGGTCCGCCGACGGGTCCGCCGACGGGTCCGCCGACGGGTCCGCCGACGGGCTGGTCCCACCGACGCCGAGATCGCGCCCGCGTTGAAGTTGCGTGAACCCCAGCACTGAGTTCCGAGCAGTCCCGCCCGGCCCGGCGGCTTGGGGAGTCGTCCCCGCAACCTCGCGGAACTCATCTCGCGCATGTTCGCCTGGTGCGAACACGATTCATCGCAGGGAGACGTCCCCGAGCCATCGGAGGGCGGCTCGCACCCAGATCGCCGGGTTGGGGCAGAACAATCCCCTCCGGGATGCCGCTCTTCGGTGCTGGGAGCTCGATTCGGTACTCCAATGACGCGCATCCGAGTCGCCGAACGTAGAGGCCCCGGGTAGGGCGTCGAATTCCGGAGGAGCTGTACGCGTGGCGCGTACATACGCGAGATCCTGCGGATCGCACGCTGGCGGGCTCGGAATCCGAGCCCGGCTCGACGCTTCGGCCGCTGTGACCGCTTCGGCCGCTGTGACTGGTTCGGCCGACACGACATCGTCCGGCGCCGGGTCGTGCCCCGCCCCGTGCCCCGCCCTAAGAAATCGCGATCTTCGCCAGGGCAGCCGTTGCCGCGATCATGGCGTCTGGGGTCAACCAGTTGGCGTTGATCAGCAGCACGACCGTGACGTGGTAGGCGGGCAGGTACTCCATGGCAGACCAAAAACCGTCGAGGAGGCCGCGGTGGCCCCAGGCGACCTGGTCGGCGAGGGTGGTCTGTTCGAAGCCCAGGCCGTAGGGGAACTTGGGCTTGTAGGGCAGCGATGGTGAGGTATCGGCCATGGCGGAGAGTGTGGCCTGGTCCAGGATGGCGCCGCCGTACAGAGCGTTGGCCCACGTTGCGAGGTTTGAGGCGGTGGACGCGTAGCCGCCGGCAAACCCAACCGCGGTTGTCTCGGCGGTGAAGGGGATCATGTCGCCGGCCGAGTTGTCGCGGGGCGAGGCGCCCCCGGCAAGGACGGCGCCGCACACTGGGCCGGGGCCTGTGCAGTAGCCGTGAGCCTTCGGCCCCTGGGCTTTCTCTTCGATCTGAAGGTAGGTGTTGTTCATGCCCAGCGGCGTCAGAAAGGCCGACCGCACTAGCTCCGCCACGGTCTGGCCGGTGGCCTTCTCGATGACAAGGCCAAGAAGCACGTAGTTGGTGTTGGAGTAGCGGTAGCCCTTGCCCGGCGCGAAGTACGTGAGCTTGCCGACCCTTGCTAAGACCTGTTCGGCGGTCCAGGTGGCGGCCGGTTTGGCCAGGAGAGCGTCACCTAAACTGCCTGCGGAGAAGAGGTCCATGATGCCGCTGGTGTGGTTCAGCAGCATCCGGAGGCTGATGTTCGCGGCGTTGGGGAAGTCCGGTTCGTACCGGGATAGAGGGTCGTCCAGGCCGATGGTGCCGCGCTGCGCGAGTTGGCCGATCAAGGCTGCGATGAACGTCTTGCTGATGCTCCCCACGGAGAAGAGCGTGTCGGACGTCAGGGGAGTGGCGGGCTTGACCACGGCCACTCCGGAAATGCCCTTCCAGAGGGTCCCGTCCGGGAAGATCACTGCGGCCGAAGCGCCGGGGTAGAGGCCGGTCGTCCGGAGGCTGTCGAGCGCAGCCTGCAGAGCCTTGGCCTTGACGTCGTCCAGTTGAGCGGTAGGCGCCGACGGCGCAACCAACGCGGAAGTCGGCACGGGCACTATGGATGCCAGGGCAACGCTGGGCTGTGGCGTTGCCGTCTGGGATTGGACGGCGGTGGGCGTGGCGGAAGGCTGGGGCGTCGGCGCGGGGCTGCCGCAAGCGGTGGTGGCAAGCATCAAGGCGGCGCCGAGGCCGGCCAGGAGGCGCGGGCGAGTGGCAAGGAAGGCGTGTATCACGCTGCGAATGATGCACCACCAGAGCGATTTGGCGCCCGAACGGCCGGTGGGCGGCGGCGTGGCGCCCAAACC
>DASVKT010000170.1:0-2818 GCA_036385235.1 Candidatus Limnocylindrales bacterium
CGAGACCGCTACCTGACTGAGATCGCAACTGAGTTGGAGCTCAGCAAGCCGACCGTCAGTCACCACCTCGCCCAGCTTCGAAGCGCCGGCCTGGTGACCGTTACGCAGCAGGGCAGCCTCAGCTACTACACGCTCCGTCGCGAACGAATCCGAGAAGCCGGCCCGGAACTGAGTTCCTACCTGGCACTGTGAAACTGGAGGACCGGCATGCGCAACTTTTACGACCGAGAACCGACCAAGCGGCTAAGCTCCAATCCCGCACCGTTCCAGGAGGGCACTATGCTGCCTGACGCGCCCGAGAGCCTCCTGATGGTCCGGCTACGCCAGGCCGAGCTCCGCAGCGAAGCGGCCCAGCATCGACGCAGCCACGAGGGAGTGGATCCGGTCGATGGCTGCGCCTTCAGCGGACTCCACCTGAGATTCGGCCGGCTCCTTATCATCGTGGGAAGGACCATCTCGCGCCCCGATCCGGACTGTCCGGACGCGGGCGGAGCCAACCCGGTCTTCTCCTAACCTCGCGCTCCGATGGGTGGCGCACTGGCGCGTTACCTGCACAGCTTCACCGGATTCGGTAGAGACGCACGCCTGTTCCTCCTGACTACCCTGGTCTTCGGGGCGGCGCTGAGCCTCTACTGGATCGACTTCAACCTCTACCTGGAAGCCATAGGCATCGATCGCACGACGATCGGATGGCTGATGGCGGCTTCGCAACTGGCCGGCGTCGTCGTGGCTCTGCCCGCGAGCGCAATCTCCAACCGCATCGGCCGGCGTCCCGTGATGGCGGCCGGCATGGCCCTGGTGGCCGTGGCTCTGTTCGCATTCCTCCCTGGCCGGCTCTCACTGCTGTTCGTAGGGGTCGTGGCCATGGGTGCAGGCACGCAGATGGTCTACGTGGTGCAGGTTCCGTATATCGCCGAACACACCCGGCCGGAACAGCGCAACGAGTACTTCGCCACATGGTCCGCTCTGGGGAACGTGACGGCGCTCGTATCGGCACTACTCGGCGGAGCCGTCGCCACCGAGCTGGCGACCCGCTTTGGACTGACCTCCGCCGCGGCGCCGTATCAGATCTTGCTGGCGGGAGTTGCCATCCTCGGCGTCCTGTCGTTCGGCACCGTCTATCTGCTCTCGAGCGACCGTCCGGTTCTTCCCGCTGTTGCGTCGGAGCGGCGCGGTGGCCGATTCGGGATCGAGATCTCCGATCGCGGCCTCTTCTTCAAGCTGTTGCTGCCCGGTTTCATCACGGCGTTGGGCGCCGGGCAACTCATCCCCTTCCTCAATCTGTTCGTCCAGGGCAAGTTCGGACTGGACCTCGCCGCGGTGAACGCGGTGTTCGCGGTCACGAGCCTGGGAACGACGCTGGCAATCCTCGCTCAGCCGGCACTGGCCAGGAGGTTCGGACGGATCGGATCGATCGTGCTCGTCCAGGGCACGAGCATCCCGTTCCTGGTGGTACTCGGCTTTTCGCCGGTGCTGTGGACCGTTGTCGGGGCGATGACCGTCCGCAACTCGCTGATGAATGCCGGGAGTCCCATCTTCGACGCCTTCGCGATGGATCGAGTCTCGCCGGCCGAGAGGGCGACTGTTTCGGCTGCGATGACCCTACTGTGGGCACTGGGCTGGACGATAGCGCCGCTCTACTACGGGCTTCTCCAGGCCAAGCTGGGGTTCACGGCCGGGTACGCCGTGGATTTCGTAACGATCATCGTGCTGTACACGGTGTCCACGTGGCTTCTGTGGCACTGGTTCCGCGGCACCGACCACACGACCGCGAGTGATGCGCCCATGACGACGCCGATCCCGGTCGAGGCCCCGACCCTGCTCGAGCACGCCTGACGGGGAGCGTTGTTCGTATCGCGCCGCGAGGCTCAGCTCGAGCCGTTCCGTCCCGGTCTAGCTCGGAACCATCACCCCGCGTGGCCTGCCCGGTTCCGGGACCCACTCCCCAAGCGAACGGACCTCCGCCAGGCGCGTGACTAGATCCGGGTCCAGCGCCTCTGCCGCGGCCACGGCAGTCTCCATGGCGGTCAAGCAGAGAATGCCTTCCGCGGTGGCCGCGAGGCGAATCTCCGCGGCGTCGCGAACTGGTCCGGACTTGGGTGACGGCGTGTTGACCACCAGCCGGACTCGCCCCGATGCGATCAGTTCGAGGATCGGCACGCGGCCCTCCGTCGCCTTCTCGCCGACTTTGGCCACGAGCTGGGCGTCGTAACCCAGGCGAGCGAGTGCCGCCGCCGTCCCTTCAGTAGCCGCGAAACGGTATCCGGCGCGCGCCAGGGCGTGGGCCGCTCGGGGCAGTGCCGGTACGTCGCGCTCCGCCACGGAGATCAGCGCCAGCGCGCCGTCGGCGCCGGGGCGTGGCGGGATCAGAGCCGCCCCCTGCATCGCTTTGGCGAGCGCCACGCGCGGGTCGGTGTGGATGCCGATGACCTCGCCCGTTGATTGCATGCCGGGGCCGACGCTCGGGTCAACGCCACGCAACTTTGCCGTGGAGAAGGCCGGTGCCTTGACCGCGACGAACGGCGGCGGCTCCAGCAGCCCGTTCCCCCAACCCATGCCGCGCAACGTCTCCCCCAGCGCAATCCGGACCGCGAGCTTGACCATCGGCACGCCCGTCACCTTGCTCATGAACGGTACAGTGCGGCTCGCCCGCGGGTTTGCTTCGATGAGGTACACGCCGTCGTCCCGGACGATGAACTGCGCGTTGACCAGGCCGTGCACGTCGAGCGCGCGCACGATCCGGTCCATGGCGGCGACAATCAGCTCCTGGTCGGAGCCCGAAACCGTCTGCGGGGGGAACATCCCGACCGAGTCGCCC
>DASVKT010000171.1:0-6483 GCA_036385235.1 Candidatus Limnocylindrales bacterium
CCGGGGAGTGGCCACGCGGCCCCCTCGGCCCCCGACGCCCCCAACGCCCCCGCCCCCGGCGCCCCCGGCGCCGCCCGCCAGAGAGTGGCCGCCACTCCCCCCGGCGCCGGCTCGGCCGCCACTTCCGCCGGCTCGGCCGCCACTCCCCTCGGCTCGGCCGCCGACGCCGGCCCACTTCCCCGCGAAGCCGTCATCGTCCTCGGCCTGTCCGGCCGTGGTGATAAGGACCTTGCGGCCCTCGCAGAAGCGGACGGCCGCAAGGTCACGGAGTTGGGCGGAGCCCAACTCCGGGCATCTTCAGGACTCAAGGAGGTTGGTCGATGACCACCCAGGCCACTCGATCGACCGCCGTCACTCATGGTGTGGCCGTGCCAACCCCAACGGGCACGGCCGCGCCTACCCCGCCTTTCGCCGGAACGTCGGACACGGCGGGGGCCCGGCGTATCGCCGCCGCCTTTGCCGGTGCCGCCGCCGACGGCCGGGCCGCTCTTATCCCGTACGTGGTCGCCGGTTATCCGGACCATGACGCCTCGCTCGCGACCGCCCTCGTGGCCGCGGATGCTGGCGCCGACCTCCTCGAAATCGGCCTGCCCTACTCCGACCCGATGGCGGACGGAGCCACTCTCCAGAAGGCGACTTCGGCGGCGATCAAGGCCGGGGCCACGCTGGACGGCTCATTGGCGCTGATCCGCGAAGTCGCGGCCGCCCGGCCCAACGTTCCGCTCGTGCCCATGTGCTACGCCAATCAGATCATCGGCGGGGGAGACGGCCGGGCCGTGGCCACTCGTCTGGCCGAAGCCGGAGCCAGCGGCGTCATCGTCGCCGACCTCACCCCGGATGAAGGTGCCGCCTTCGAGGCAGTCGCCCGCGAAGTCGGCCTCGCAGTCGTCTATCTCATCGCCCCAACCAGCACCCCCGCCCGCCGAGTCGAGGTGGCTCGCCGATCCGGCGGCTTCCTCTATTGCGTCTCGCTCGTCGGCGTCACCGGCGCGCGAACGTCTCTGCCGCCCTCGGTGGTGGGCCTCGTCGCCGCCGCGCGGGCAGACTCGCCCGTGCCCGTCGCCGTCGGCTTCGGCGTCAGCAAACCCGCCCACGTCCGCATGCTCGTGGATGCCGGCGCCGATGGCGTCATCGTGGCTTCGGCCCTGATCGATGCGCTCGGCCCCGACGGCCGCGACCTGGTGGCGCTTTCGAGTTTGGTGGGGGAGTTGCGCTCGGCTACCGCTCGTCCGGCCTGGTTCCCGATCGCCTCGTCAAGGGCCGCGGAGACGGTCGCGTAGTCGTAGCCGGCAGCCGGAGCGCCGTCCACGAAGACGGTCGGAGTCCCGGTCACGCTTGCCGGCGCCACTTCCGAGGTGATGTCGCCGTTATGGATGTCGCCGTCGACGCAAGAGCTGAAGGTGGTCAGGTCCCTGATGCCTGCTGACCGACCGATCGTCTTGAGGCGTTCCTTGGAGAATGCGCCGGAGCCCTCGTCGTACTGATTGGCAAACAGCCAGTCGTGATACATCCAGAACTGGCCCTGGTCGTTGGCGCAAAGTGCGGCGTTGGCGACGAGCATCGGCTCCACGTCAACGCTGAACTCGCGGCAGAGCGGGCACTGGAAGTCCACCCAGATATCCATCGTGTGACCGGCGTTCCCGTTGCCGAGCGTGCGGCCGATGCCTTTCACCTCTCGCACCCAGAAGTAACCCCGCCGGCCGCCTATCCCGCTGGACCTTCACCGTAGTTGTCCCGTCGCAACGGACCTGAGTAAGTACGGTCCGGAACGATAGTGCGCCCGAATCGGCTCTCTTTCGACCGATGCCTCTCCTGCATGAATGGGGCGCTATGTCGACAGAGAGGAAGCTTGCCGTGTCGGGGTTCACTGGAGCGGTGGCGTTCTGGGGCCGTTCGCAACGTCTTGGGATTGCACTTCTGCTCGGTTTGACGGCCATGTCGGTCGGCCCGCTGGCGAGTCCGGCGGCTGCGGCCACGGCGAAGCATCCCCTGGGCTGGAAGGCAACGCCGGGGCTGTCCGTCGGTCTGTCGCCCGCGGCCATGGCCGCCACGCCTTCTGTTGCCACGTATCCCGCCAGCGTGGATCTGAGCCAGTGGGCGCCGCCGGCCGGCGACCAGGGCTGGATCGGGTCGTGTGCCTCATGGGCCACGGGCTACGACTACCGGTACTGGCTGAGAAATCACGCCACCGGCCAGACTGCCACCTTTGCGCCGACATATCTGTACACCCAACTCGCCCACGGTTCGGATACTGGATCGTCGTTCTACGGCAACATCTCGATCCTGCAATCCCAGGGCATCGATCACCAGTCCGACTGGACCCACGGCACTACCGACTACACGAGCCAGCCGACAGCCGCGGAAACCGCGGCTGCGGCGCCGTACAAGATCACCTCCGGCGCCAACCTCTTCCACGGGGCCAGCACAGCCAACCAGGCCGCCATCCAGGCGACCATGGCCGGGGGCAAGCCGGTTCTCCTGGCGATCCCCGTCTATCCCGAATTCGACGCGGTCAGTTCGACTTCGCTGCTCGTCGACGCGCCCAAGGCCGGGGAGACCTCGCGCGGCGGCCATGCCGTCTTTGCGGCCAAGTACGACGCCACAGGCGTCTGGATCGAAAACTCATGGGGAGCCGGCTGGGGTAAGTCGGGCTGGGCCGAACTCTCTTGGGCTTTCGTGAATCAGTACGCCATCGAGGCCTGGACCATGACCGGCGCCGACGGCAGCGTCGGCTTGTCGGTCACTCTCGGTGCCAGTGCCACTTCTGTCGCGGCCAACGCTTCTGTCACGCTGACTGCCCAGGCCAGCATCGATGTTGGACCTACGCCCTACTACATCGTGATCCTCAACGGCAGCAACGCCGTCGTCCGAGTTTGCTCGGCCGGAACCACGTGCGGCACCTCGGTGACGATGGCTACAGCCGGGTCGATGACGTACAAGGCCGTCATCGGCACGAGCACCGGCGGGTCGCCGGTGGCGATATCAAGCCCGGTCACGGTCACATGGGTAGGTCTGCCGGCCAGCCTCGGGCTGGTCATAGCCACGCCGGCAGTTTCGGGCGACCCACATAGCGTCACAGTCCAGATCTCGGACAGCGCACGCCATGCGGCAACCGGATACCGCGGCACCGTTCACTTCACGAGCTCCGACGCGGCGGCCACGTTGCCGCCCAACTACCAGTTCACCGCAGCGGACGGTGGCGTCCATAGATTCACGCTTGGCGCAACTCTCAAGACGGCCGGCACGCAGTGGGTCCGCGCGACCGACACCGTGACGACGAGTCTCACCGGGACTCAGACCGGGATCGTCGTAACGGCGGGAGCGACCAAGCGTTTCGTGGTCGCCATCACCACATCCGCGGTGGCCGGGACCTCTCGAAGCGTCACGGTGAGGGCAGTTGACGCCTCCGGCAACATGACGGCCGGTTATCGCGGAGCCATCCACTTCACCAGCTCAGACAAGCATGCAGTCTTGCCCGCTGACTACACCTTTACGACCGCCGATGCCGGAACTCACAACTTTACGACTGCCCCAGGAGTCGTTCTCAAGACCGCGGGCGCACAGTCGGTTACGGCTACGGACAAGGTCAGCGCCGTCATCACTGGGACTCGGACCGGCATCGCCGTGACTCCTGGGCCCGCGGCGCGCTTCGGAGTCGTCGCTGTCGGGCTCTTTGTAGCGGGCGATGCGCATAGCGTCACGGTTCGGGCCGTCGACGCCTATGGCAATACCGCCACGGGCTACCGGGGCTTGGTCCTCTTCGCCAGCTCGGATACCAAGGCGACCCTCCCGGTCGCCTATCGGTTCACCGCCGCCGACTACGGAGCTCACACATTTGCGCTGGGCCTGGTCCTCAAGACGGCGGGCACCCAATGGGTCAAGGCTACCGACAGCGTCACGGCCTCCATCACGGGCACGCAGGCCGGCATCGTCGTCGTGCCCCGAGTTGTCAGGACGTTCACGATCGTGATCGCGAGCCCGGCAACCATGGGATCTGGGTACACCGTTACGGTTCGGGCGCTCGATGCCTACGGCAATGTCGCTACCGGATACCGCGGTACGATCCACTTCACGAGTTCCGATGCTCGGGCACACCTGCCGGCCAACTACACGTTCACGGCGGCCGATGCTGGCGCGCACGTCTTCACGGCCGGATCGTCCGTGACGTTCGGGACGCGGAGCACACAATGGCTCCGGGCATCGGACACGGTGACGACCAGCCTGATCGGAGTCCAGACGGGGATCGCGGTGCGGTAGCCGCCGGGCGCGACTCGCGCCGGAGTCAATGGCGGCCGAAGTTATCGACTGCGCGCTCGCTACTCAATCGAGCTGATCTGCCGTAACCACACGGAGACTGTCGTTATCCAGGCGCTTGGCCCATTTCCCGCCGGAGATTCGACCGGTCCGGGACAGATGACCTGTACGGGCATTGTCGCGCATCTCAACATCGAGACCGGCTTCGCGTGGGGGTTTGGTGGCGAGACGACGCTGGGCTTCGACTCCGTCTTCTCGCACTGACCGGAGTTCTCGTCGGCGTGGCCGGCTTCGGAGCCTAGGCCGCCTCGCTCCGCCGATGCTTCCCACCGTGTCGCTCTTGCGGCGCACCATGGGCCGCCGGGTTGTCGTCCGGGAGTTCGGGCGCCCGGGCTACCGCCGGATCTGCCCCGACATTCGGCTTGGCCGCGCCCGCCGGGCCGCCGCCTTCTACCAGGTCCGCTCCCAGCAAGCCGGCCCAGCCGTCTGCGGCCAGCGGTCGGGCGAAGAAGAAGCCCTGGCCCAGTTCGCAGCCGAGCGTTCGCAGGACTTCGGCCTGTTCGTCCACCTCGATGCCTTCGGCGACGGTCTGGATATTCATGGCCTTGCCCAGCTCGATGATGCCGCGGGCGATCGCCGACTCCGCCCCGTCGCCGGCGACATCATCCACGAACGATTTGTCGATCTTCACGATATCGATCGGGAAGCGGCGGAGGTGGCTCAGCGACGAGTAGCCGGAGCCAAAGTCGTCGAGCGCCACTCGGACGCCCAGATCGCGGATGTGGCCGAGGGCCGTGGCGGCCGCGACGGGGTCGGCCATGAGGACCGTCTCGGTGACCTCCAGCACGAGCCAGCTGGCCCGGATGCCGGACTCGTCGACGGCCGCGGCCACTTCGTCGGCGATGACGTCGCGGACGAGCTGGCGGCTGGAGAGGTTCACGTTCATGACGAACGGCTCGCCGCCGCCGCGGAGCTTCTGCCACTCGGCCAGCTGGTGGCAGGCCTGGCGCAGGATCCAGCCACCGAGCGGGACGATGAGCCCGGTTTCCTCTGCGAGCGGGATGAATTCGAGCGGCGGAACCAGCCCGCGAGTTGGGTGATTCCAGCGGACGAGAGCTTCGGCGCCGATAACTTCGCCGGTCTCGAGCCGAACGATCGGTTGGTAGTAGACGACGAACTCGCGGCGCTCGATTGCCCGGCGCAGCTCCGCCTCCAGGCTCAGGCGGGCCATGACGGCGTCGTGCATAGCCGGCTCGAAGATCTCGAAGCAGGCCTTGCCCTTCGACTTGGCCGTGTACATCGCTACATCCGCGTTTCGCAGCAGTTCGCCGGCGGAGTCGCCGTCGCGCCGGACGGCGATGCCGGTGCTGGCGCTGATGTAGACCTCCTGGCCCAGCACCCAGAACGGCGTGCCCAGTGACACTCGGATCCGCTCGGCGACTCGCGCCGCCGCGGTCACATCGGCGTCTTCCAACAGGACCGCGAACTCGTCGCCACCCAGGCGGGCGGCCGTGTCCTCGGCCCGAAGAATCGAGCGGATGCGATGGGCGGTCTCCACCAGCACGTGATCGCCGGCGGCATGGCCGAGGCTGTCGTTGATGGTCTTGAAGTTGTCCAGGTCGATGAACAGAACGGCCGTGTCCGTCGTGGACCGGCGATCCAGGGCGTGCTCGACTCGTTCGCGGAAGAGGCTGCGGTTGGCGAGCCTGGTCAGCGGGTCGTGAAAGGCCTGGAATGTGAGCTTCTGCTCCAGGGCCTTGCGCTCCTGCAGGTCGCGGGTGTTGAGGACCACGCCCGTTGCGTCCATGTCGCCTGTACCGCTGCAGGCGACCGTCTCGACGGGAAGCCACGCTCCATCGGGCTGGCGAATTCGCCACTCGCCGCTCACTCGCTGGCCGGAGGACGCCATGGCTCGCTCGATCAGCGAGTCGAGCGCGGGGATGTCCTCGGGATGGGCCAGGGCCGTCAGCGCGGTTCCGAGCAGGTTCTGGGACGGCGCGCGCAAGAGCCGCTCCACCGACGGGCTTACGTAGTCGATGGTGCCGGCGGCGTCCACGGCCATGATGAAGTCGGACGAGTTACGGACCAGCCAGCCGAACCGAGCCTCCGTCTTGCGGCGGGCCCTGTCCGCCTGGACGGCGTCGCGGACCGTGTAGAACTGGCGGATCACGATGATCGCGCATAGGGCCACGCAACTCGCAGCGACCACCAGATAATGCTCGCCGAGAT
>DASVKT010000172.1:0-9697 GCA_036385235.1 Candidatus Limnocylindrales bacterium
TCGCATGGAGGGGCATGCTAGCAGGCGATCCGGCGGTGCGCCGCCGGCGGAGCCACGGGCGGGCTCAAACCTTGGTACTCTCACGCCATGGCAAGACGAAAGAGCGTTCTCCTTGGTGCACTCCTCGGGGTGGCGGTCGTCGCGGTCGTCTTCGTGGCGGTAGTCGCGGCGTGGCCGGCCCACGCGCAGACGACGCCGGTTCCTCCAACCCCCGTGGTGCTGCCGACCTCGACGCCCACCGCGTCTCTGGCGCTCGTTACGGCTACGCCTTCGTCTACGACCCCCCAGGGCGACCAGCCCGCAGCCTCGGCCTCCCCGACGGGCTCGTCCTCCGCCTCAGCCTCCGCCTCAGCCTCCCCGTCGCCGAGCAGTAGCTCGAGCTAGCAGGCGGGAGCGTCAGGACCCCAGAGCGCTCGCCGCGTTGCTGGCGAGCGTCACGAACGCCGGGAAGAGACCGAACACGACCGTCACTATCCCCGTCGCCGCGAGGCCCAACCGGAAAAGCGCGCCCGGCGAGCTTACGACGGGCTGTCCCTCAGGCTCGCGCATGTACATGTAGACGACAACGCGCAGGTAGTAGAACGCCGCCACTGCGGCGTTGAGCATGGCAATGACGGCCAGGACCGTCAGCCAGCCGCCTGCCTGGACCGCCGCGACCACCACGTAAGCCTTGGCCCAGAAGCCGGCCAGCGGCGGGATCCCGGTGAGTGACAGCAGGAAGAGCGCCATCAACGCCCCGAGCCAGGGATCTCGCCGGCCGAGACCCGCGAACGTGGAGATCTGGCTCGACACCCCGGGCCGGCGCTGGAGCGCGGCGATCACCGCGAAGGCACCCATGTTCATAAACGTGTAGGCGGCGCCGTAGAAAAGGACCGATTGGATCGCCTGCGTCTCGAGGCCCTTGGTCCCGCCCGCGAAAGCAGCCAGCCCGACGAGGATGTAGCCGGTGTGGGCGATCGACGAGTAGGCGAGCATCCGCTTGACGTTGTCCTGGGTGATCGCCACCAGGTTGCCCAGGGTCATGGTGGCGATGGCGAGCACGATCACCACCGGGAGCCAGTCCGCCTTGAGCGGCCCGAGCGCTCCTACGAAGAGCCGCAGGGCAATCGCGAACGCGCCGATCTTCGGACCGACCGAGAGGTACGCCGTGACCGGCGTCGGCGAGCCCTGGTATGCGTCGGGCGTCCAGTAGTGGAACGGCACGGCGGCAAGCTTGAACGCGACGCCCGTCGTCATGAAGGCGAGCCCCATCGCCAGGCCGGGCTGGATGGAGTGGCTCGACGCCACCAGAGCAAGGGCCGCCGCCACGTCGCTGATGCGCGTGCTGCCGGTCGTGCCCCACACATAGGCCAGGCCGAAGAGCAGGATCGCGCTCGAGAACGAGCCGAGCAGGAAGTACTTGATCGCGCCTTCGGTCGAATAGGGGTCGTGCCTGGCGAAGCCAACCAGCATGTAGCCCGGCAGGACCATCAACTCGAGAGCCACGAAAAGCAGCAGCAGATCGGCCGAACCGGCGACCAGCATCGCGCCGGTGATCGCGAAAATAAGGACGGCTGCAAACTCGGCCATCGGCAGGCCGCGCGGCGCCAGGTAGTCCGTGGCAAAGAGGATCGTCAGGGCCGCGATCGCCAGGAACAGAAGGTCCAGGAAGGTCGTGAGGCCGTCGAGAGTGTAGGCCCCCCCGAAGGCGGTCTCGTGGCGGCCGCTCAGGCCCAGCAGGATGGTCGCAGCGGCCACGATAGCGAGACCCGCGAGCGCCACGCCGGTCGCGACAGTCCGTCGCCCGGGCAGAACCATGTCGACCAGGAGAATCGCGCCTGCCACCAGGACCGCCAGAACGACTGGTGCCGCGGTAGTGAGGTCCGACCAGTTCATCTAGCTTCTCCCTCTCAGCCTACCGGGACGCCGGCGGCCGCCAGAAAGCCTCGGACGGGGCCGCTGAGGAGATCTAGCGCAAGGCTCGGGAAGAGCCCGAGCAAGACGATGAGAAAGCCCAACGGCGCGAGGGTGATTGCCTCGACGCCGGTCATGTCGGTCAGATGGTCGCCCAGACCGCGCAGGAAGTCGGACACGGTCCCGAAGGCGACTCGCTGGAACATCCACAGCAGGTACGTGGCCGCCAGGACCATGACGAAGATCGAGGCGACGGCCACGACGGGGGCGACGACGAACGAGCCCACGAATACAAGGAACTCGCCGACGAAGCCCGACAGACCCGGCAGGCCGATCGAGGCCAGGATGAAGAATCCGAAAGCCGTGGACCACAGCGGCATCGCAGCGGCGATGCCACCCATCTTGGCGATCGATCGGTCGTGGGTACGCTCGTAGATCACGCCGACGAGAAGGAAGAGCCCGCCCGTGATCAGGCCGTGGTTGAGCATTTGCAGGATCGCGCCCTGGAGCGCCGCGGCGCTGAACATGAAGATGCCCAGCGTGACGAAACCCATGTGGCTGACCGAGCTGTAGGCGACGAGCCGCTTGAGGTCCGGCTGGACGATTGAAACGACCGCGCCGTAGACGATCGCGATGATGCTCAGGACGATGATCGGGCCGGCCAGAGTGTGGGCCGCATATGGGTACAGCGGAACGGCAAAACGGATGAGCCCGTAGGCCCCGAGCTTGAGCAGGACCCCCGCCAGGATGACCGAACCCGCGGTGGGCGCCTCCGTGTGCGCGTCCGGCAGCCAGGTGTGGAACGGGAACATCGGGACCTTGATGGCGAACGCGAGGAACAGCGCCACGAACGCGACCAGCTGGAAGTTGTTGCCGAACGAGCCGGCCTGGGCGAAGGGCTGGAGATGCTCGTAGTCGAAGGCGCCGACCCAGGAACCGCCGTGGGCCGCCTGGTAAGTGAACCCCGTGGCCAGGATGGCGACCAGCATCAACAACGACCCGACGAGCGTGTACAGAACGAACTTCATCGTGGCGTAGATGCGGTTCGAGCCGCCCCAGATGCCGATGATCAAGTACATCGGGACCAGGACGATCTCCCAGAAGATGTAGAAGAGGAAGAGGTCGAGCGCCAGGAAGACGCCGATCATGCCGACCTCGAGGACCAGGAAGGAGATCATGTAGCCCTTCACCCGGTCCTTGATCGGCCCGAAGCTGGCCAGGATGCTGATCCACGTCAGCGTCGTGGTCAGGACGACCATCAAGACGCTCAAACCGTCGACGCCTACCTTGTACTGGATGCCGAAGCTGGGGATCCAGTCGAACACCTCCTTGTACTGGAACCCGGGCTGGCCCGAGGCGAACGCGGCCAGCAGGAGCAGCGACAGAAGCCATACGACCAGCGCGGTGCCGAGAGCTGCGCGCCGGATCAGGTCCGGCCGACTCGAAGGCATGAGGGCCACCAGGGCGACCCCGGCAACGGGCAGGAATGTGATCAGACCCAGGATCGGCAGGCCGAACAAGCTCATCGGTCGGTCTCCTACCTGACGATCACTAGATAGCCCAGGGCAACGGCGATCAGGCCGAAGGCGATGCCGAGGGCGTAGTTCTGGACGTGGCCGGTCTGGACCCGACGGAGGCGGTCGCCGGACCAGACGGTGACAACGGCCAGGCCGTTGACCGTGCCGTCGACGACCGTTCGATCGAACCACCAGGCGGCGTTCGCGACGCGGCCACCGATTCTGACGAAGAGCAGATCGTTGAGGTCATCGAACCACCACTTGGCCGCGGAGCCCCGATAGAGCAGCGAGAGGACCGGCGAACTGCTGGCCGATTCGACCTCCTCGGGCCGGGGTTCGGCGCGCAATCCGAGCGCTGGGATCTCGACGCCGAAGAGCCGCCAGGCGACCACGATCGCGACGGCCACCAGAGCGGTCGTGGCGATGGCCATTGCGCCGTCGATCCCGAAGAAGTTGTACGCGGCTTCGGTGTGGCCGCTTGCCGCGATCGTGCTCTCGAAGATGGGACTCAGCCACTGGTGGAGCAGGCCCGTCTCCGGCGGGAAGCCGATGAGCAGGCCGAGCAACGCGGTTGGGATGGCGAGCAGTACCAGCGGCCGGGTCATCGACGGCGGCGATTCGTGGATGTGGTGCTCGACCTCCGGATCGACATTGCTCGGGCCCCAGAAGGTCATGCCGATCAGCCGGAACATGTAGAAGGCGGTCATCCCGGCCACCAGGAAGCCGATAGCCCAGACCCACAGGAAGCCGTTCTTGAAAGCTCCGCCCAGGATTTCGTCCTTGCTGAAGAAGCCTGCGAGCGGCGGAACGCCGGAGATTGCGACCGCGCCGATGAGCATGGTGGTGTAGGTGATCGGGATCTTTCGCCACAAGCCGCCCATCTTGCGCATGTCCTGCTCGTCGCCGACGGCATGGATCACGGAGCCCGAGTCGAGGAACAGCAAGCCCTTGAAGAAGCCGTGGGTCATGAGGTGGAAGATGGCCGCGGTCCAGGCGCCCACGCCGAGCGAAGCGAACATGTAACCCAGCTGGGACAGGGTGGAATACGCGAGGACGCGCTTGATGTCGGTTTGGGTGAAGGCGATCGAGGCGGCCAGGATGGCCGTGAAGATGCCGATCGCGGCTACGACGACCATCACTTCCGACGCGGTCCCGAAGATCGGGTTGGCTCTGGCCACGAGGTAGACACCGGCGTTGACCATTGTGGCGGCGTGGATCAGGGCCGAGACCGGAGTGGGGCCCTCCATGGCGTCCGGAAGCCAGACGTGGAGCGGGAACTGGGCGCTCTTGCCTACGGCGCCGCACAACAGCAGCGCCGCAATCGCGATTTGCCACTCATGGGGAACGCTTCCGAACTTCGCGAAGACTTCCTGCATGTTGAGGGTGCCCAGCTGGGTCCAGATGGCCATGATCCCGAGAGCGAAGCCCATGTCGCCCACGCGGTTGACCAGGAAGGCCTTCTTGGCGGCCACGGCGGCACTGCGGCGCGGATACCAGAAGCCGATGAGCAGGTAGCTGCACAAGCCGACGAGTTCCCAGCCGGCGAACACGAGCAGGAAGTTGTCTGCCAGAACCAGCAGCAGCATCGAGAACATGAAGAGGTTGAGATAGGCGAAGAAGCGCCACCGGCCGGGGTCGTGCTCCATGTAGCCCAGCGAGTAGACGTGGACCAGCATGCCGATCGTCGTGACCACGAGGAGAAGGCAGGCGGTGAGCGAGTCCACGTACAAGCTCACGTCGGCGCTGAAGCCGATGGCCGGGATCCAGTGCCAGAGCGTGATCCCGGTCCCGTGGTCGCCGAACCCGAAGCCGTGAGACAGGGCGGCGGCCGCAACGATCGAAGCCACCACCCACGAGGCGATGACGCCGGCCATGGCGAAGCGATGGGCCTCGCGGGGGTAGCTCCGCCCGAACAGCCCGGTCGCCACGAACCCAAGCAACGGGAACAGCAGGATCAGCGGCGCGAGGTTGATCATCGGTCGTTCCACGCGATCGAAAGGGCAGCTCCGGCGAGGCCAGGACTAGGCGGAGCCGAGCATACGAGCGAGCGCATCTGAGGCATGCGTGAGCGAGGAAGCGGAGGCGACAACGACGGCCAGGACCGTCCGAGCTGCCCTTTCATTGGGACATCGAGTCGTATTCGTCGACTAGCGGGGTCTTCTTGTTCCGATAGATGGCGATAACGATCGCCAGGCCTACCGTGGCCTCGGCCGCCGCCACCGCGATGACTATCAACGCGATCACCGCCGCGTGCGTCTGGAGCCTGGGCACGAACGCCCCGAACGCCACTACCGAAAGGTTCACGGCGTTGACCATCAGCTCGATCGACATCAGCATGCTGATGGCGTTGCGCCGCGCCAGGAACCCGAAGCTGCCGATCGCGAAGAGGAGCCCCGAAAGAACCAGGTAGGAGTCGAGCGAGCCGCTCACACTTGATCCTCCTTGGGGCGGTCGGGCTCTCTGTGGGCCAGGAAGACGCCGCCCACCACCGCTGCGGTGAGCAGAACGCTGACGGCCTCGAAAGGCAGGACGTAGGAACCGAAGAGCATTGCCGCGATGTCGGAGGTGGACGTCCACAGGCGCTGACCGCTCACCGGCCACGTCGTAGCCGTCACGGTCACGGCGATCACGATGGCGATCACCCCGGCCGCCACGGCCGCTGCCCAGGCTTGTGTCTGGAACGCCAGGCGGGTGGGCGCATTCTTCGTTTGAGTCAGCATGATCGCGAATAGCAGCAGGACGCTGACCGCGCCGATGTAGACCAGGACCTGGGTCGCCGCGACGAGGGGATTGCCCAGCAACACGTAGATGCCGGCCAGCGCCGCGAACGAGGACGTCAGCGCCAGCCCGCATCGGATGATGTCCCGCAGGGTGACGACCAGCAGGGCCGATCCGATCAGGATGGCGGCGAGCACGATGAAGAGCACGTCGTCCCAGCGGATCCCCGTGAGCGGGATCGTGTCGCTTATCGGCATGCCTCGGTTCGCTCCTCCTCTTGGCGGGCCGGCGCCCCGGTCCGCGTCAGCTGACGGTCACGTTCGATTCTCATCGGGCGGCGACGCCCCGATCTTGCTCTGGCCTGGATCGCCGATTCGCCCGTCCGCCAGGGCATGGGCGAACCAGTCGCGTTCCCGCTGAATGTACGTGACCTCAGTCTCCCGGTCGACGGCCGCGAGGCCGATCAGGTCGATCATCGGATCGGCGCGGACGGTGTGGGCCAGCTCAGTGTCCTGCCCGCCGCGGAGAGCGTCGTACGGGCACGCGTCCACGCAAATACCGCACAGGATGCAGCGCGTCTCGTCCACCTCGTACTTTTCGAGGACTCGCGGCTTGGGCATCAGCGCCCCGGTCGGGCATGTCTCGGCGCAGCGGCCGCAAGAGACGCACGGCGTCTCGTTGAGGCTCATGTCGAGCGGCGTCGTCACGAGCGTGTCGAAGCCGGTTCGCATGAAGTCGTAGCAGGCCGCGCCCACGACCTCGGCACAGACCGTGGCGCAACGGCCGCAGTCGATGCAGCGGGACGGCTCGCGCAGGATGAAGGCGTGGCTGTCGTCGCGGATGTAGTCGTGGTTGGCGCCGGTGAAGCGGTTCTCGGTGACGCTGCGGAAGCCGGCACCCGAGTCGTGGCCGGGCTCCAGGGTTGGGAGAGTGGTGCCGTACTCGATGCCCAGCCGACGCAGGTCGCAGTTGCCGATGGCCTCGCAGGTGCACTGCAGGCAGCGGGTGGACTCGGCCATCACCTCAGCTGGGGTGTAGGGGATCTCGTATTCGACGTAGCTCTTGATCCTCTCCTTTGCCGGGAGGGACTTGAGGCGGTGGCGCGGCTCCTTTGGCTCGTCGGTGTAGGGCACGATCGAGAGGAACTCGGGAGCGGGTTCGGCCAGCGTCTGGCGGGTCTTGAGCTCGGCCAGGTCGGCGCCCCTCAGGTACGCGTCCACGGCGTAGGAGCAGCGACGGCCCTCGGCCACGGCCTGGACTACGGTCGACGAGCCGATGCGGACGTCGCCGCCGCCGAAAACGCCCGGGCGGCCGGTATCGAACGTGACCGCGTCCGCCTGGAGCCTCGACTTGACGGCCGTGACGCCATCGTTTCCGGGGCCGATCCACGACAGATCGGGGGCTTGACCGATGGCCAGGAGCACCCGGTCGCATTCGATCACGAACTCGCTGCCGGCGGCGGGCTCGGGGCGGCGCCGGCCGGATGCGTCCGGAGCCCCGGGCTGCATGCGGATGAACTCGACGCCCGTGACCTTGTTGTCGGCATCGGTCAGAACTCGGGTCGGACCGGCCTTGAAGATCATCTTGGCGCCCTCTTCGATCGCGTCGTGCGCCTCGGTCGACGCCGGCATGTCCTTCATGTCGCGGCGGTATACGAGGGTGACTTCCTTGACGCGCTGGCGGATCGAGGTGCGGGTGCAGTCCATGGCCGTAAACCCGCCGCCGATGACCACGACGCGAGTACCCTTGTGCCCCGGATAGGGCAGCCCGAGCGCGGCGACCTTGAGGTACTCGAGGCCGTCGATTACGCCGTCGGCGGTCTCGTTGGGAATGCCGAGCTTGTTCGTGGTGTAGCAGCCGGTAGCCACGACCGTCGCGTCGAAACCCTGGTCGCGCAGGTCGTCCAGGCTGAAGTCGCGCCCGAGGGCTTTGTCGCAGACGAGGCGCCCGCCGAGACGCCAGACCGCCTCGTACTCGGGATCGAGGACTTCCTCCTTGGGAAGCCGGTACTCGGGTATGCCGTAGCGGAGCAATCCGCCCGGGGCCGGGTCCTTCTCGAAGACGGTCACGTCGTGGCCGGAGATCAGCAGGTAGTAGGCCGCGGCCATGCCGGCCGGCCCTGAGCCGACGACGGCCACGCGCTTGCCCGTCTTGGGCTCAGTCTCGAACGGCAGAGGCGGTTCGACGCCGTCCTTCTGGGCCGTCAGCACTATGTCTCCGGCGTAGCGGTGGCTGTCGCGGATGGCAATGGCCTCGTCCACTTCGTCGCGACGGCAATGCTCCTCGCATGGGGCGGGGCAGACGCGGCCCAGGATCGAGGGGAAGGGGATCGTCCGCTTGAAGATGCGAGCGGACTCACGGAACTTGCCTTCTGCGTTCGCCTTGAGGAAGCCCGGGATGTCGATGTGGCTCGGGCACTTGTTCTGGCACGGCGGCAGGCAGTAGGCGTTGTGGTCGCTGAAGATCAGCTCGAGGTTGGTGCGCCGGAGCCGGCGCACGTTTTCGGTCTGAGTCCGGACGACCATGCCAGCTTCCGCGGCGCGGGAACAGGAGATGGGCGGATGGTCCTCGCCATCCACCTCGACGACGCACATCCGGCAGGCGCCGAAGCCCGGCAATTTGGGCTCGTAGCACAGCGTCGGGACCTCGATCCCGTTGTCACGGCAGACCTCGAGGATCGTCTGGCCGGCCTTGCCCTCGACGGTTCGGCCATCCACCTCGAGCCGGAACGTCGGCGTCGAAAGCGGCCTCTGGGGGGCCTGCGCGGTGATCAGCCGCTCCTCCGGTGAGTCGTCGATAGGCGCCGTAGTGTCGCGGGGCGCCTTGGCGTCGGGCCTGCTGTCCACCCGGCCGGCGCGGCGGTTCCATACCTCTCTCTGGTTTTCGGCGGGGCGCAACGATCTCGAGACACGCGTCGGGATGGTCTCGTCCTTGCGCACGAGAGCAGAGGATTCGGGCGGCGTTACGCCGCTCGGGGCCGGCGGGCCGGCCGGTTTCGCGGGTTCGGCGGGTTGGGGCGGCTCTATCCACGGCGGGGCGCTCGGGCTGGGTCGGAGGTTGGGTTCGCGCATGGGACGCCTCAGGAGACCACCCCAGCTCGTGGCCTGGCCAGCGACTGGCAGACCCCGGCGGGGCACCTATAGCGGACGATGTGGGCGTCGAGCTCGTCGCGGAAATACCGGGCGATGCTTAGGAGTGGCAGGGTCGCGCGGCGCTCGTGGTCGCACAGGCCGCTGGCAACTATGTCGGCCGAGAGATCGGTCAGGCGCGTCAGTTCGTCGCCGCGCGGCTGGCCATCGCAGAAGCGCGCTCCGATCTCGGCCATGCGGCGCAGTCCGATCCGGCAGGGGATCGTCTTGCCGCAGGCTTCGTCGGCGCAGAAGCGGGTCAGCACCGCCGCGAGGTCTACCACGCAGCTCCTCTCGTCCATGACCACGATGGAGCCCGAACCGATGTGGGCCCCGGCCTGTTCGAGCGCGTCGTATTCGTAGGCGATTCCGAGGGCTTCTGCGGGCAAGATGCCGCCGCTCGGTCCGCCCACCAGCAAGGCTTTGAGTTCGTGCGGGGCC
>DASVKT010000173.1:0-3667 GCA_036385235.1 Candidatus Limnocylindrales bacterium
CATCGTCACCGAGACGACAAGCGGGACCGCCACGATCGATGACGGCTCCGGCACGATCCGAGTCGGCGGTCCGGATGCCGCCACCGCCATCGCGATTTTGGCGCCAGGCGATGCCGTCGAGGTGACCGGAGTCGTCAGTCAGGACGGCGAGGGGCTGTTCATTGCCGCGGATCCGGATTCGGTTGTCGATCTACCGGCAGACGGCTCAGACGGGAGCAATGAGCAGGCGTCGGGCGCCGACGGCGCGCATCAGCTGACGGCCGCTTCGGGTTCCGCCACCGTGGCTTCCGCGGTCGCACCGGATGCCATGCCACGTGCTTCATCGGCGATCACCCCGCCCGGGCAGGGTCTGGCGGTCAACGTGCTGGTGGTTGTGGCGCTCCTTGCCGGGGCGGTTGCGTTGGGGCTTGCCATGCTCCGTCGCCGGCCCGTCGCAGAGGCCATCAACCGTTGGGCGCGAAGGAGGCGAAATCATGGCTCGCAAGAGTGAAAAGGTCGGCCGGAATGCCCCTCTCGCTCTGTGGGTCCCGATCGGCCCCGATCGGCCACGCTTGACGCTCCACTTTGGGGCCGTCTATCCTCGTGGTAGCCGCCCAGCGTCGTGCCCCAGGACACGAGCGAACGAACCGCATGTCAAAGCCCGAGGCCGAGTATCCTGTGCGGGCTTACGGGGAGGATCGCTGGGTGTATGCCGAGGTCGGTCGGAGTCGGCTCGTTGCCGAAGCCGGCCGGTGAAGCGGCCTCAGTTCTTAGCCATCAGGCTTACCGCCTGATTGGGCCCGACTATCATTGTCCGGGGCGCCGCCCCGTTCCACATTTGGAGGCTTGAACCATGGCCGAGGGTTACTGCGTCAAGGACAAGAAGAAGGTCGAGATCAAGAACGCCGAGAAGATCACGATGAAGAACGGCAAGCCGGCGACCCAGGGCATCTGCCCGGATTGCGGCGGCAAGGTCTTCCGCATCGGCGGCTGAACGATCTCAAGCAGATAGCCAATGCGACCCCCGCTTCGGCGGGGGTCGCGGCATCTCCGGGCCTGTCTTGCGCGCCGTTTGGTATTGGCCGGGGCCCGTAGACCACGCCATGGGCAATCCGGCACGGTCCGGTAGCGTCGCAAAGCCGGGGGCGGCCCGCAACTCGCGGTCAGAGCAGCCGGGCCGAACGGGCCGACCGGCCCGCGGGACCGCAAATCGGCTTTGCTAGAATTGACAAGCATCCCCACCAAATCAGCAATCGCGAGGCTTTCCGCTGTCAGCAAGACCTGTCCTGGCCCTCGATGTGGGCGGGACGCACATTCGGGCCGCAGTTGTCATCGATGACGGGTCTCGAATTGCCCTGAGCAAAGGACGCACGCCAGTGGCTCACGGCCCGGCGGCGATCATCGACGCGTGCGAAGCGGCGCTTCGCTCCGTTGAGGGCAAGGTTTCGGACGAGATCCGGAGCGCAATCGTCGGTGTGGGCATTTCCAGTCCCGGCCCGGTGGATCCGTGGCGCGGCGTTGTCGTGGAGACCCCCAACATGGGCCCGGACTTCAAGGAAGTGCCGATGGCCGCCGAGTTGGGCGCGCGTCTCGGCCTGCCGACCTTCCTGGAGAGAGACACCAACGTCGCCGCCCTCGGCGAGATGGCCTTCGGCGCGGCACGTGAGTGCTCGGACTTCATCTACATCACCGTTTCCACCGGCGTTGGCGGCGCGATCGTCTCGGAGGGCCGGATCTTCCACGGGCCGGATGGGACCGCCGGCGAGTTGGGGCACACGCCCGTCTCCATGGAGGGCGTTTGCGGCTGCGGAGCCGTCGGCCACCTAGAGGCCTTCATCGGCGGCAACGCCATGGCCCGGACGGCTCGGGCGGCGGTCGCCGCCGGAACTAGCCCTTTCCTGGCGGCGCGCGCCACCCAGAAGGGCCTGGAACACATCGAAGCCCGCGACATCGCTGAGGGCGAGGACGCAGGCGACGCGGCTTGTCGCGAGATCCTGGAACGCGGCCGACGTGCTTTTGCCGTCGCATGCGTTGGATTTGTCGACGGCTTGAACCCATCCCGGATCGTGGTCGGCGGCGCGATCTCGGACGCTCAGGGAGAGCGATTGCTCGGTCCGGCTCGGGCCGAGGTCGCCGCCACCGCCTTTCGTGCTCCCCGCACCCGGGTCCAGATCGTCCACGCCGAACTCGGCGGGGACGTCAGCCTGGCCGGCGGACACCCACTCGTGATCGCGCGCCTTGCCGACCCGGCCTGGCGCGGCGGTCGGGCCAAACCCCTCTCCGCGAACGGTTGACCCGAGCGCGGCACAGATCCTCTGGAGGAACAGACATGGCAGTTCGTGTCGGTATTAACGGCTTCGGGCGCATCGGCCGCCAGTCGCTGAAGGCTCTTCTCGAGCGCGCGCCCGAGATCGAAGTCGTCGCGGTCAACGACCTCGTCGACGTTCCGATGAACGCGCTCCTCTTCGCCCACGACTCCACCTACGGCAACTTCGACGGCACCGTTACCCACACGGACGACGCCATCGTCATCAACGGCAAGAAGATCAAGGTCCTGCAGATCAAGGACCCGACCACCCTGCCGTGGGGCGACCTGGGCGTCGACATCGTCATCGAGTCCACCGGCATCTTCACGGACGCCGAGAAGGCTCGTGCCCACATCACCGCCGGCGCCAAGAAGGTCCTGATCAGCGCCCCCGCAAAGGGCGAGGACATCACCATCGTCCTCGGCGTGAACGAAGGCCTCTACGACTCCGCCAAGCACACGATCATCAGCAACGCCAGCTGCACCACCAACTGCCTGGCCCCCTTCGCCAAGGTCCTGAACGACAACTTCGGGATCGAGAAGGGTGTGATGAACACCATCCACAGCTACACCAACGACCAGAAGATCCTGGACGTTGCCCACAAGGATCCGCGCCGCGCCCGCTCGGCCGGCCTGAACATGATCCCGACCACCACCGGCGCCGCCAAGGCTCTGGCCCTGGTCATCCCCGAGCTCAAGGGCAAGGTCGACGGCTTCAGTCTTCGCGTCCCGACCCCCACGGTCTCCATCGTTGACTTCGCCGTCAACCTCCGCGACGAGACCACCGCTCAGGCCATCAACGACGCGTTCCGCGCCGCCGCCGCCGGCCCGCTCAAGGGCATCCTCGGCGTCAGCGACGAGCCGCTCGTCTCGATGGACTTCAAGGGCGACACTCGCTCCTCGATCGTCGACTCCGCCCTGACCATGGTCATCGGCGGAAACGGCACGTTCGCCAAGGTCCTCAGCTGGTACGACAACGAGTGGGGCTACAGCTCCCGCGTTGCGGACCTGACCAAGTACATCGCCGAGCGCCTGTAATCAGCGCTCAGTAGCGGGGACAGGGCCGGTGGCCTAAGCCATGGGTATTGCCCATGGCTCGCCATCGGCCCGTAAGGCGACCGGCCTCCCGGCCGGTCGCCCCCGATCCAAAGCCAATTCCGAGGACAAGATGAACAAGCTCACGATCCGGGACCTGGACGCGGCCGGTAAGCGCGTCTTCGTCCGCTGCGATTTCAACGTTCCTCTCGAGGACGGCAAGATCACGGACGACAGCCGGATCGTGGCCGCCCTCCCGACGATCAAGGCCCTCCTGGCTCAGGGCGCGATCGTCATCCTTGCCAGTCACCTCGGCCGCCCGGACGGCAAGGTCCAGGACAGCATGCG
>DASVKT010000174.1:0-4667 GCA_036385235.1 Candidatus Limnocylindrales bacterium
GGTTCGGGGCGTTCCGTCGGGCGGCAGGCCCGGTGTCAGCTTTCGGTAGGTTCCGTTCCGTCGGCGGCTACGGCATCGGCGTTGGCGTCCTGGCCGTCCGCCTCACTCGCGTCCTCGTCCTCTCCGGAGAAGAACTCCCAGCGGATGAAGCCGACAAGGGACAGCAGGGCCAGGATGAAGACCTCCGCTGTGATGTAGAGCGTGGAAGGGCTGCGGGTGCCGAGTCGCAGTTGGCTGACCAGGAACAGCGTGGGCACCATCCCGGCGCAGAGGGCCGTGGCTGCAACCTCGATTGTCTTGCGCCGATACAGGCGCAGGGCCGACCAGGCGATGGCCCATTCCAATCCCAGCATCGGGGAGAAGGTGCCGAGTGCCAACCCGACGATTATGCCGCCCCTTACGGGTTCGTCCGTGAGGACGGTCCGCTTCGGCATCGGCATCACCAGGGCCCAGACGATGGCGGTGGCGACGAGGAAGAGGCTGAACGGCACGTCGCCACTGACGAGAAGGGAGCCCAGGCCGATCGGCCAGGACATGACGATCACGGCCATGGTTCGCGGCGGCACGCCGGCGAAGGTGGGCACCAGCAGCCGGAAGCCCAGCGCCGCCGCAAACATGAATGGGTAGAAGGCGAAGACGGCCGCTATTGGCCAGGTGGTGGCCTTGCCGATCGCGTCGCCGAGTGGATCTGTTATCCCGGCTGCGGTCAGGTCTGCCTGGCTTGTGGTTGCCAGCGACAACACGGCCTTGATTAGGGCGAAGATCGCGAGAGTCGCCAGCAGTGCCGCGAACGCAGAGATCCACCACTTGATTTCGACGCGCCAGGATCGTTCTTTTGTCATGGTGAGAGACGGTATCACTCAACCGGCGTCGTCCGCTTGGCGCGGGCGGTTGGGAGTTGGCTAGCTGGCCGCCCGCTGCTGGTCGATCGGGACGACGTCGGAGGGGGAGTGTTGGTAGCGGATCTCCAGCCGGTTCCGGCCGCTCTCCTTGGCCACGTACAGGGACTCGTCGGAGTCGTGTAGGGCCGAGTCGACATCGGTGCAGTTGGACTGGTTGAGCTCCGTTGCGCCGCCGCTGGCCGTCACCAGGCCATATGGCGGGTTGTCCGGATGAGCCATGCCGGCGGCGTGGATGGCCGTGAGATAGCGCTGGCCGGCCGCATATAGTCCGGACTCGTCGCAGTCGTGCAGCAGGACCAGGAACTCCTCGCCGCCGTATCGGTACACGCCGTCGCCAACGCGGCTCGTCTTCTTGAGCACGGCGGCTACTCCCCGGAGTGCGGCGTCGCCGGCAAGGTGGCCGGACGAGTCGTTCAGCCGCTTGAAGCGGTCCAGGTCCATCAGCAGGATTCCTGCCGTGCCTCCGTTGCGCTCGATTCGCGCGGCCAGGGCTGCGAGGTCCTCGTTGAGGCGGAGTCGGTTGCCGAGGCCGGTCAGGGCGTCCAGTCTGGCGATCGTCTCGAGTTCTTCGTTCAGGCGCAGCAGTTCGGCCTGCTGGGCGACCAGGGTCTCCTGCTGCATGAAGAGGAACTCGTCCTGCCGCCTCAGGTCCTGCTCGTGCTCCTTCATGCGGCCGTAGAGCCCGCGAACGGCGAGGAGCTGGTCGTTTATCTGATGGCGGTGGCGGAGTTGGACCTCGTTTGCGCCGATGCTCAGGGCGATGGCGATTGCGGCCGCGATCAGGATCGCCGCCGGATGATCCGGATTCGTTGCGATCGCGCCTGTGGGGAACACGATCGCGAGGAAGACGACGTTCGCGACCAGCAGCCAGGTCAGGTGTGGCCGGCGCTCGAGCGGAATGAAGATGGCGAAGGCGAGCGGGATGAGTCCGTAAGTCCCTACGCCGATGGCCCCGGTGCTCATCGCCAGGGCCAGGGAGATGGCTGTGGCCAGGATCGGCAGGACCCCGATCAGCATTCCGAGCGGGATCACGTAGCGGCGTCCGCGGCGCCGAACAAACCTGGCAACGACCAGACTGATCGCCGCCAGCGGCGCGGTCAGCGCGAGGTAGACCGGCGCCACGCTCGGCTCGGCGGCGCCACTCGCCACGCCCGAAACCGTGATGCCGGCGCACACAACGAGCGCCGCATAGAAAACGCTGTTCTGGAGTTCCCGGCGATACACCGCCCTGAGGCGGCGATCCCTTCTGGCCGTGGCAGCCGGTTTCTCCGTAGCCCGTGTAAGCACGGTAGGCTCCATGACAGGGTGTGCCCAACCGTGCTAGGTATCGGCCGTTGGCGTGGCGACTTCAGGATCGGGGCTGCTTTAGGGGTCTTTCCGCCCTCGGCAGGCCTGCCGGAGTGACGGGGTCAAGCGATTTCGACCGCGACCTGCTCTAGTTCGTCCGACGCGACTTCAATATCTATCGCGATGAACTCAGATCGAGCGGACCCAGATTCGCGATACAGGCGCAAGAGACTCGCCTCTGCGTTTCGGAGCCGCGCATTGGCCTCCCATGCGGGGAGGTCCGGCTCTGCGGCTTCACGTGCCTCCATGGCCTCGACCAGCGCACACAGAACCTCTTCTATGGTGCATGGCTCAGGCACCGGACCCTCCTTCCATCGGGTTCCGTTCATGCGAGTGATTCTCAAGACGCGTTCAACGATACTCCGCAACATGTTGCGATTCCATAGGTGAAGTGATTGAATCTCGAAAGAAATGTCCCGTTCTTGGGGGTTCTGTCTGGGATTCTCCGCCCCTGAGCGGAGCATGGGCTGAATGCGCGTTTCAGCCGGCTGTGTTCGACGCCGCCGAATCTGCCAATTCCGCCGAATCTGCCAATTCCGCCGAATCTGCCGCCGCTACGGCCTTCGCCGTCCTCTCGAGGAACCAGCGGGCAGTGCCGCGGGCGGCGATGCCCAGGAAGGCCTTGTCCAGAACGGCCCCGATTTCGCCGCCGGGCGGGGCGTAGTAGCCCTCAAGGCGCAGTTCGGTGGAGGTGAGCGTCAGGCGGCCGGCAAAGACCGGGAAGAGCGGGGCCAGCGAAGACGATTGCCAGCCGATCTCGATCTCGCAGACGCCGCCCACCCTCTGGATTTCGCCTAGGTCCACGAAAGCGGCCTTCTTGAAGGTCAGGCTCGGCGCGTGGTCCCTGATCGGGAGGCTGAGGTCCGTCAGGTACCGACGGCTGCCGGGGTGTGCCGGCTCAACCGGAGTGCCGAGCCAGGCGATGCCTTCGTCGCGGAACAGGGGCTCGATCCGGGCGAGGTCTATCGCGGCGTGCTGCACGAGGCGCAGCGGCGTGACGTGGGAGGGGACGCTCGTCATCGATCAAGGGTAGGCGCCGGCGAGCGCGGGCAGCATCGGACTTGGTCGTTCAGTTGGGTGACGAACGGCCCGACTGATACCTACCCCGATGGGTCGGTGGTCTTCGCCGGTTCGATAGGGCAGCCGACCTCATCGCGCGTTTACGTAGGGTCCGTTTGCGGCGCGACACAGCGCGACTCGGCGCGACACAGCGCGACTCGGCGCGACACAGCGCCTACTTTCGAAGCGACTCGGTGGCGCGGGCAGTTGTCCTCCGCCCGGGGCGATGCAGCCGAAGCTCCCCTGGCCGGGATCGCCCGGCCGGGTGTGGCTCCATCGCCGATGGGTCGCTGTATGCTCGCGCCATGGCGATAGATCGTTCCGATTCGCAAGTCGCGGCGTTTGCCGAACCTCGCTCGGTCGGGGCGGCGGGTGGGCGAGACGCGCTGTCGCGCGAGGTCAAGTTGCTCGGCGCGTTGCTCGGCCAGGTTATCGCCGAACAGGGCGGGCCGGAACTCCTGGCTCTCGTGGAGCGCTGCCGGCTCCGCTCCATCGCCTTCCGCGAGATTGGAGACGCCGAGGCCGAGCGGGCGCTGGATGCGGAACTGGGTTCTCTGGACGTGGAGCAGGCCGAAGCTCTGGCCGGGGCGTTCAGTCTCTACTTTCAGCTCGTCAACCTGGCCGAGGAGATGGAGACGGTTCGCCGTCTGAAGTCGGATCAGGATTCGTCTAGCCACGTGGTCGAGGGGACGCCGCTGGCCGCCGTCGAGTGGCTGCAGGAGCGTGGCTGGTCGCGCGATCGCGTGGCGGCCCTCTTCAATACGATGCGCATCTCGCCGGTCCTCACCGCTCACCCAACCGAGGCGCGGCGCCGCACTATGCTGACGGCCCTGCGGCGCTGCTACCGCCTTCTCGAGCAGCTGGACGATCCCCGGCTCGGCGCCGCCGACGATGCGGACCTGCGGCGCCGACTGCGCGAGGAGATCAGTATCTTGTGGCGCTCGTCTGCGGTGCGACGTTCGGCGCCGACGCCGATCGACGAAGTCCGCACGGCCATGACGTTCTTTGACGAGACGATCTTCCGGGCTGTGCCGCGGGTGTATCGGGCTTTTGACCGGGCGCTCGATGGCGCGGAGCGCGCCCGCGGCCGGGTGGGCGAGGGCGACGTAGGCGATCCCGTGGACGGCGCCCTGGCGACCGACTTTGGGGAGACGGGGACACGGCCGGCGGCCGTCTCGGCTTTCCTGCGCTGGGGCTCATGGATCGGCGGCGACAGAGATGGAAATCCCAATGTCACCGCGGAGCTGACCCGCATGGTGCCGCGCATCCACGCAGACCATCTCCTGCGCGGCTACGAGGCCGTGGCGACGCGGCTGCTGTCCACGATTGCCGCCTATGTGTCGCGTGACGAGATCCAGC
>DASVKT010000175.1:0-2903 GCA_036385235.1 Candidatus Limnocylindrales bacterium
GCGCCGGTATCGATCGTCCGGCCCTTCGCCGGCCTGGATCTCAGGCAGATCGATCCGCACGGCGTTGGCCGGGTGGCGAGCAAGCAGAGTCTTCTGCAGCTCCGGACCGATCACGTCGTAGGGCGGGCAGACGACCTGGCCGATATCTCCGACCTTCTCAGGGTCGAAGCGAAGCGCGCGAAAGGCTCTTATCTCTGGCACCCAGGGCTCCTTAGCGAACGATCACGTACACCGCAGCGTCTCAGTCGGCCGCAATCGTCTTGCTGGCCCGATTCCTCCGCCGGGATTACGGATCGTACGGCAATGGAGGCAGAACGGCGAGTCCACGCTCGACCGATGGCGCCGGCGGGCCCTATCTCCCTCCATCCAGCAGGTTTCGGCGCGCACTGCTACTTTTCCCGCCATGAGTCAGGAGCCCACGTCGCAACTGGATTCGCACGCCCACGGGGAAGATGCGATCAACGCCATCGGCGGCGCCGGACACCCGTTCGAACACGGAACCGACGCCCAGATGATCGAACGGCGTGTGCGAACCGTCACGCCGTTGGTGACGCCGACGCCGGGCCCCGGAGCCTCATCGAATCTGCGCCGCGAGATTCTCTACGCCCTCCGAACCGGCGGGCCCGCCGCGCCGGACCAGGTCGCGGATCGCGTCAGCGCCAGCCGCACCGGTGTTCTGCAGCAGCTCCGAACGCTGGAGTCGGCCGGGCTTGTCACACGCAGCCTCAGCCGGCACGGCGTCGGCCGGCCGCGCCACGTCTACGACCTGACGCCCGCGGCCCAGGAGCTCTTCCCCGCCAACTACGGCGCCCTGGCCCAGTCCTTCCTGACTGCGATCCGGTCCATCGGCGGCGAGGACCTGATCCGCGACGTCTTCGAGACCCGGCGCGAGTAGCTGAAGACCCGGATCCAGAACCGCGTTGCGGAGCGTCTGCCTGCCGGGGCGACTCTCTGGGAACGGGTCCGCGAAGTGGCCGGCTACCAGGACGAGACCGGCTACCTGGGCCGGGCCACGCGCGACGCCGACGGTACGATCTGGCTCAGCGAACACAACTGCGCCATCTCCGGCGTGTCCGGCCCCTACCCGATTGCCTGCGAGGAAGAGTTGGCACTCTTTGGCGAGGTGCTGGGCGCCAAGGTAACGCGCGTGTGCCACATCGCCTCGGGCGGACGGAGTTGCTCATATCGCGTGGAGCCGGCGGAGAAGTAGGTCCGGAGCCGGGGGCTGACACTGGGCCCGGGCCGGCACCGTGGCCGGAGGGCGCCGGTCGCGGCCGATCTCGCGGATTTTCGGTAGAACCGAACACGATTCGGGCTAACGGCCGGCAGAGCCCCGATTTCTCACCGATTCGACTCCCGATCGGCCCGAATTCCGGCCGGAAGCTGGGTATTGCGCCTTTCCGGGGCGATGAGACCGGGCAGACGCCACTCAACGAGACTTCCTGGTCGGTACAGCCGAAAATCCGCGAGTTGCGCCGTGCGGGCCGTGCGGGCCGAATGGCGGCGCTGCGCCGCCCGCGCCGCGAGCTATGCCGCGCCCCGCCCTCCCGCTACGCCTCTTCCCGCTCCACTTCCTTGCGATGTGCGGGCTCGGCCGTAGCCGCGGCGACGTCCATCACCTTGGGCACGAACGATGCATCAAGCGAAGTCTGCGCCGCCTGGACCTGTTCCTCGTAGGACAGAATGCCGAGACGGCCCAGCGTGGCCATCTCGTCGCGGATGTAGGTCTTCAGCATTTCGGGGCCGTCCGTGCTGATCGCATAACGGATCCCGTGCGTACGGAACTGCTCGAAGATCCAGCGGAACTCCTCCCAGTCCTTGACCACGCCCGTCTGCAGGTTCGAGGTAGGGCAGACCTCCAGGACGATCCCCCGTTCGCAGATCATGGCCATGGTGCGTGGGTCGTAAGCCGACTTCACGCCATGCCCGATTCGATCCGGCTCCAGCTGCTCCACGACCTGGGCGACTTCCTCAACCGGCCCCGACTCCCCCACGTGAACGGTGATCCCCAGCCCGAACTGGCGTACCCGGCGGAAGAGATCGCGATAGTCCGCCGGGTTGAACGTGGCCGTCTCCGGCCCCGCGATATCGATGCCCACGATGCCGCGATCGCGCCAGGCGATCGCCTTCTCCGCGATGATCTCGTTGAGGTGGAAGGTGAAGCCGCGGTCCAGGCAGAAGATGAGCCCCGGCCGAATCGGGTATTCCAGCGTGGCCCGGTCCATGCCCCGCAGCGCGGCGGCGATGATGTGGTCCAGATCCTGCTCGCCACCCCGGTTCCGCTTCATGGGGTTGAAGCGCAGTTCCGTGGTGGTCACGTTGTTCTTGCGATATGCCCCGCCGATGACCTCATAGACGGAGCGCTCCACCGCCAGCGGGGAGGACTGGATCAACTCGGTCCAGTGGAAGAGATCCAGGTATCCGTTGAATGAGTGGCCTCGTCGCTGGGAGGCGGTGATCATCTCCCGGAATTGCCAGTAGTCCTTCGTCGGGAGCTTTATGCCCTGTTCATGGGCGATGCCCCACATCACCGAGGGCGTGACGGCACTGCCGAGGTGGCAATGAAGCTCGGCGAGGGGCATCCGGCGCGGGAGTTGACGAGCCATGCAGCAGAGCATAGCCACTCTTTGGCGAGAAGCGCGTGCCCGGCGATAGAGGCGCGGGCCCGGCCTGCCGACCGCCCAACACATGCCTTCGGAACTGGAATTCGGTCGAGGCGCCCCCGAATTGGCTCGCCTCGACCGGCCCATATGAAACCGAGCCGCGGACTCGCAGGCTGTGGCCGTTCCCCGGTCCGGGGCCCGCGTGGCCGCTCCCGGGTCCGGGGCCCGCAGGCCGCCACCGGTCCGGGGCCCGCGTGGCCGCTCCCGATCCCCGGTCCGGGGCCCGCGTGGCCGTTCCCC
>DASVKT010000176.1:0-12017 GCA_036385235.1 Candidatus Limnocylindrales bacterium
TCCGCTGCGGGGAGCCATACGGCCGTTCGAGTCGGCCCGCCCGGATTTCGCGACCCAGGGAGGCCTCACCTCGGTGCCCGTTCAGTCACCAGGGATATGAAACGGCCACCGAGCGGCCGATTCGGGGGTTCTGGGGCGCCCTCAACGGCCCGTTCAGTCACCTGGGATATGAAACGGCCACCGGACACATCCCGCGACCCAGAATCCAAAGGGCCCGCCCATAACAGCCGCGAACGGCCACCAGGAACGGGCCCCAGGAACGGCCACCAGGAACGAGCCCCAGAACCTCGAGGCCGAAGCCTCGAGCTCGCGCTCTAGTAAGTAACCACTCGCGGCATCGTCTTGGCCTGCTCGACCCAGTCGGTGACCTGCTCCACGGTGGGGAGCTTGCGGACCAGGCTGCGAGCCGCGTTGGCCTCGGCCAGCGTCTCGGTCAGATTGGCGGGATTGCGCTGAGCTAGTTCCGGCACAGTGTCAACGCCGGCGACTTCCAGCAGGTCGGAGTATTCCGAGCCGACGCCCTTGATACGGTACAGGTCGACGCGGTTGACCCACTTGAGGATGAAGGCGTGGCCGATGCCGGAAGCGGTCTCCAGCTCCTCGCGGCCCTTGGAAGTGGCGCCTCGCTCCAGCAGGTCGTCGGTCGTCTTGACCCCAACCGCTTCGAGCTGTGCGGCGTAGGTGGGACCGATGCCTTCGACGTCGATGACGTTCACGGAAGTCCTCCAGATGGGGCTTGTGGGTGGCCCGGACATTATGCGTCCCGCATGGGAATGCTCAATATCCCCTGATTCGGGCCAGATGCAGGCCAGATGCAGGCCAGATCCCGTTGCGCCTGCTAACGTTGCGAGGTCAATTCGACCGCCTTGCAAACGCTGCGCCCGAGTCTCGACTCGCGCCTACGCGAGTACGCGCGAGTCTGATACCATCAACCGTCGCGTCAGTCGGCCCATTTCGGCCGCCTTTCGCCTTCCTTCTGCAGCACTGAGGTCTTCGAACTTTGGCCAAGACGCCCCGAGGCTGGACCGGCGCCCGCACGCCGTCAGCGATCAAGCGGGTCCGCCAGGCAGAGCGCCGGCGGGCCATCAATCAGCCGCGCAAGAGCGCGGCGAAGACTTACGTCGCGACGGCCATCAAGGTTGCCGCCGGCACTGATGAAGCCGAAACCGCCATTGCTTTGGCGGAGGCGATGAGCGCGCTGGACAAAGCCGCGAAGGTCGGGGCAATTCACCCGAACAACGCCGCCCGGCGCAAGTCCCGTCTCGCGCTTCGGCTGAACGCCATGGCCGAGGGGACCAGCACGCATACGGCCGTGAAGCCCACCAAGAGCCAGGGCACTGCCGCCTCCATCAAGGCGGCCCGAACGCGAATCGCTGCAGCCAAGGCCATCAAGGCCAAGGGCCCGCAGACCGCCGCCGGCAAGGCCAAGGCCGCTCTTTCCAAGTCGGCCCGAACCGAGACGGCTCCGGTCGTCGCGGCTCCGGAAGCGCCCAAGGCTACCGCCAAGGTCGCAGCCAAGGCCCCGAGCAAGAACAAGCAGACGCCCAAGGCGGAAACGCCCGTGGTGAAGGCCGGCAAGGCCGAAAAGGCTCCTGCCAAGGCAAAGGCTGAGAAGCCCGCGCCGAAAGTAGCCGCCAAGACCGCCAAGGCCCCTGCCAAGGCAAAGGCTGAGAAGCCCGCGCCGAAGGCCGAGAAGAAGCCCAAGGCCTAGTCTCTCCCCAGCTGTTCTAGACGAGCCAGGCCCATCGGCCTGGCTCGTTTGATTCGGAGGCCGAAATGGCAGACCCCAGAGCCCGTGCCAGAGAACTCGCTCGCGAGGCGATCACCTGCGGCGACGTCACCGGCTGGTTCGAGCAGCTGTACCGTGAGTCGGAGAGCGAGGGCTTCGCCATCCCCTGGGTTGACCTGGCCCCGAATCCATTCCTCGTGGAGTGGCTTCGAGGCCGCCCCGCAACGCCACAGGGCCGGGCCGCGATCGTCGGCTGCGGCTACGGCGACGATGCCGAACTGCTGGCCGGGCTGGGCCTGGAAGTGACGGCATTCGACATTTCGGCAACGGCCGTCGAGCACTGCCGGAGCCGCTTCCCGGAGTCAAGGGTCGGCTACGTCGTCGGCGATGCCCTGAACCCAGCGGCAGAGTGGATCGGCGCGTTCGACTTCGTCTTCGAGGCGTACACGGTGCAGGTCCTGCCGGGCGAGGCCCGGGCCGTCTGCGCCCGATCCATCGGCAGCCTGGTCGGCCCCGGCGGTGTCCTGCTGGCAGTCGCCAGGAGCCGCACACCGAGCGATCCCGAGGGGCTCATGCCGTGGCCGCTGACCCGGGCCGAGTTGGACGAGTTCGCCGCGCCGGGTCTCGAGCTCGCCAACCTGGCGGAGATCGTCGAGCCGGGCGATCCGCCCGTGCCCAGATTCATCGCCGAGTTCCGGCGGCCCTAGCGCGGACCCTCGCGCTCGGATGCCTGGATGGGCATCTGGAACTTCTTGGATGTCTGCGCGAACCCCACCGTCTCGTAGAAACTGTGGGCGTCTGATCGCTCCAGACGGCTGGTGAGTTCCAATCGGTCGCAGCCCCACGCGCGAGCCTGTTCGATGCTGGCCTCGACCAGCCTCCGACCGATCCCCTGCCCGCGGCATCTCTCATCTACGACGATGCTCATGAGCCGCGCCGTCGGTGCATCCAAATGGAAGAGCCAGGCATATGTCACGCCGGCAACACCAACGACGCGTCCGTCCAGAACCGCCACCATGACTCGATCGACACCGGTCGCGGCAAGCCGGCGCAGCCGGCATCGGATCTGCTCCGGGGTGCAAGGCCGATGCATGAGCTGCTCCATCAGGGGCGCCAAAGCCTCGGCGTCGCCGTCCAGCGCATCGCGAATCTCGACTTTCATTGGCACAGGTTAGCGCGGGCACGGAGCAACGGTGTCGGCGGCAGGTTGCCCTCTCGGCCGCCAGCGCTTGGCCGAATCTTCACGTTCGGTTCCGCCAGACGCGCCCTCCACCGAATCTTCATTCAGCCTTCACCCGAGGTCCACCTCCCACGCAACGCAGCGCGCGAGACTCACCTCCTACCAAACCATCGAGTGCCCGGCCTTCCCGTAGGCACCTCTCAGAACCGACCGGGCGAAATCGATGGCGCAGCAAGGAGATCCAGCGATGAATTCGATCCATCGCATCGGGCTCACCGTCGCCGGAATCGTCACCGCCTCGGTCGTGGCCGGGGCATTCGTGGTCGACGGCTACACGAGCGCAATCGCGACTCAGAACCAGAGCCAGAACGCGGCGGATGCGGCCACTCAGGTCCCTGCCACAGACACGCCGAGCGCCACATCGCTCGAGCCGACGGTCATCTATGTTCGGCCTGCGCCCACGCCGACCACTACGACTCCGCAGGACGCGTCGATCTTCGTGATCCACGCCGCAGCAATTCTGTCACCCACGCCCAAAGTCACACCGACCCCTCAGCCGCCGGATCCAACTCAGGCCCCCACGCCCCAGCCGACGTTCCGCGATGGCGGCGAGACCGACGACTGATGGAGACACTCAATCCGGGCAGGCCCACGGCTCAACCCCACGTCCCCAAGGCCAGGCCGGACGCCCGACCGATGCGCCTCGCCCTGGCCGCCGGCGGTGTAGCCGCGCTATCCGCCCTCGCCACGGCAATAGTTCTGCCACCGCAGTTCAACGTCCTCCAGCCTCAGAACCAGCAGGTTGACCCCGGGCAGCATGTCGCGGACCAGCTCTCTACGGATCCAAGCCAGGCCCAACGGTCTGTTCTCTACATCCAGCTGGCGCCGGGCCAAACCGCCCCTCCGGGTGCCATTGTGATCGACGCATCGGGCGCGCCGGCGCCTTCTTCGCGAACGACAACCGGAACGGGCAGCGGCGGCGGCAGTGGTGGCGGCGGCGGCACCGGCACTAACAGCGGCAGTGGCGGCGGCAGCGGCAGTGGTGGCGGCGGCGGCAGTGGTGGCGGCAACGGCGCCGGAGCCGCCCAGCCCTCTGCGCAGGCAACTGTCGCGCCAACCCCTAAGCCAACCCCCAAGCCAATCCAGACAACGCAATCCGGCAAGGTCAAGAAATGACGGCCGCGAGGGCGACCACGAGGGTGATCGAGCCCATCAGCCTGGCCGATACGGTCATGGGAGGCCGCCTCGTCATCCACCTCGAGCCGAACGGCCGGGCGGATCAGGCACTCGTCGATGCCCGCCGGGTGATCGCCCGCATCGACCGCTGGGCGGCCAGGCTCTCCCGCCACTCGGCCACGTCGGACCTGTCCGCTCTCAACGCGGATCCCAGGTCATCGGTCCTCGTGCGGCCCACGCTCGCCTCGGCGCTGTTGGCCGGGCTCGTGGCGGCCGACGCAAGCGAAGGGCTCACGGACGTCACGCTGCTCGACGCCAGGCTCACGGCCGAAGGTTTGGGCGGCGCGGCGCCGGCGATCTCATCCCGCGCAAACGACTGGCAGATCGAGAGCCGGCGACGGGGATCGGCCCTGGTCAGCCGCCCGCCCGATCTGCATTTCGATCTGGGCGGCGTGGGAAAGGGCTGGATAGCCGATCGCGCCCTCCACCTGATGTCGAGCTGGCCGAGCGTCGTGATCGACGCCGACGGCGATCTGGCCATCCGCTGCGCCCCCGGCGAGTGCTGGGAAATTGGGATCGACGATCCCCGCGAGGCGAACACGCAACTTACCCTGCTCAGATTTCAGGTCCCATCCCGAGGCATTCCGAGCCGTTGGGGAGTGGCCACGTCCGGAATCTCGATCCACAATTGGACCGTCGCCGGCAACAAGACCCACCACTTGATCGATCCGCGGACCGGCCGGCCGGCAGTGACGGACATCGTCCAGGCAACGGTCATCGCCGACTCGACGCTACGCGCCGAAGCCCTCGCCAAGGCGGCCGTGATCGCCGGCCGGGACGCCGGGTTTGCCCTCCTGGAACGAGCCCACGCCCAGGGCGCCGTTCTGCTGACGGAGAGTGGCGAAATCCTGGCTCTGCCGTCCACGCTCGCGTTGCTGGCGGCCTGAGATGGACCCAATGGATCCGATTTCGACAAACGCGGCACGCCCGGCAAACCCGCCGGCCTCGGTGACTCCGCCGCGCCCCCAGGCGCGCCCAAACCCCGTCCACCGCGGCCTCCCGCAACCCCTGAGAATCCTCGGCTGGTTGACCCTGGCGATCGTCGTCGGTGTCGTTCTGGGGGCCACCGCTCCGACGGCTCTCCGGCGCATCGGCGCCGTGGCCGCGTTGCAGCCCGGCATGCTGGCCTGGTACTCGGTCAGGGCACTGGGCTTCCTGGCGTACATCGTCCTGGCGTGTTCGGTCCTTTACGGCCTGCTGCTCTCCACCAAGATCCTCGACGCAATCGTCCATCGCCCGGTCAGCTTCGCCCTCCACAAGGATCTGGCGATAGTGGCCATGATCCTGGCCACCCTTCACGGGGCGCTCCTGATCTTCGACGCCAGCTTCTCGTTCACTCCCTTCGCGATCCTGGTGCCGTTCCAGTCACCCTATTCGCCGATCACGGTTGGCATCGGGCAGATCACCTTCTACCTGTCACTCGTGGTGACGGCCAGCTTCTATGTGCGCCGCCGTATCGGCCAGAAGGCCTGGCGAATACTGCACTACCTAACCTTCGTAGCGTTCATCGGCGCAACGTTGCACGGGATTATGTCCGGCTCGGACAGCGGGCAGCGCTGGGCCTTCTACCTATATGTGGGCACCGTAGCGATGGCCGTCTTCCTTCTGACTTACCGAATCGCAATCAGCCTCGCCGCCCGGCGTCATCGGCCGGTGGCGCAGGCCGGCCGGGCAACGAATTGAACATCACGATCGCCGCTTCGCCGCATCCGGCTACGGCCCCGTGGTTCCGCCCTTGGGCAGACTCGTCTATCGTTGCGGCCATGGGATCTCGAATCCTCGTCGCAGACGACGAACCGCACATCCGAGAAGTGGTCCGTGCCTATCTGGAGCGCGAGGGCTATGAAGTCCTCGAGGCCGAGGACGGCGATACCGCCCTCGAGTACGGGCGCAACGACAATCTGGACCTGCTGGTTCTGGACGTTATGTTGCCGGGCCGTTCCGGCTTCGACGTCCTGCGCGCCCTGCGCAGCGAAGGTTCGAGCGTCGGCGTGCTGATGCTCACCGCCCGCGATGACGTGATCGACCGCGTGGCCGGGCTGGAGTTGGGTGCGGATGACTACGTGACCAAACCGTTCGAGCCGCGAGAAGTCGTGGCGCGGGTCGGCGCCATCCTGCGCCGCTTCGGGCGAACGACGACATCTCCGACCAACGGCGGCGAACAGGACACCGCGACGCCTCGACCGGGCGCCACATTTTTCGATCTGACGATCGACCTGGATGCCCGCGACGTCACCCGGGCCGGAGCCAGTCTGCCGCTCACCAGAACGGAGCTGGACATCCTGGCCGGCCTGGCGGAGCAGCCGGGTCGCGTCTGGACGCGCGAGCAGATCGGCCAGAAGGTCTTCGGCGAGTCGTTCGACACCTTCGACCGGACGATAGACAGTCACGTCAAGAACCTGCGGGCCAAACTCGGAGCGCGGCCGGACGGTAGCGGCTACATCGAGACCATTCGCGGCATCGGCTATCGAGCCGCACGGCCGGCAGACCAGCCCTGAGCCCGGCGGAGGGGTTGTGAGTCTGCGCTGGCGAATTGCCCTCGGCTTCGCCCTTGTTGCGTTGGCTACGGCCGCCATCATCGTCCTGGCGGCGCCCCCGATCGTCAGCCAGGGGTTCTCGGACTTCGACACGGACAACTACGGCGGCGCCTCGGTCGCAACCACTGCCCCAACATTCGTCAGGGCCACCGAAACCAACGACGGGGACGACACTCCCGCGGCGGCGACGACGACGGCGACCGCACAGCCGACTGCCGGCGCAACACCCTCCGTCGGCCCCACCGACTCCGATTCCCCCGTGCCCACCGGGCCTACGAACAACGGCCAGGCTCAGCAGACGACCATCATGCGCCTCCTCTTGGCCGCGATCGCCGCTGCGACCCTTGCGTCCCTGGTCGGGTTGTTCGCCGCAAGCCGCCTGGTCCGGCCGCTCACAAGACTGGAACAGGCCGCGGTGGCCGTTGCCCGTGGCGATCTGGGTCGGCGTTCCGGGCTGGCCGATCGCAACGACGAGTTCGGGCAACTTGGCCGAACCTTCGACTCGATGGCCGCGCAACTGCAAACTGCCGAGGAAACGCGTCGCGGGTTCCTGCAGGACGCCGCTCACGAACTCAAGACACCGCTGGCCGTCATCGACGCCACGTCCAGCGCGATCCTGGACGGCGTCTATACGCCGGAACGCCGCCACCTGGAAACGATCCGCGACCAGTCCCGAATTCTGGCCCGGATCGTCGACGACCTTCGGACCATCAGCCTGGCCGAGGGCGGGCACCTGCCGCTCGAACGGCGCCCGCTTGACGTTCGCGCCGTACTGGATTCCGTCGCGGCAGGCTTTGAGGCGCGCGCGGCGGGCATCTCGATCAAGTTGTCCGTTAACGCCCCCAAGGGGCTTGTCGTCGAAGCAGACCCGGATCGGTTGCGGCAGGTCATCGGGGCGCTTGTCGACAACGCCCTCCGGCACACCCCGGCCGGCGGCTCCGTGCGAGTATCGGCCGTCGGGTCCACCGCGAGATCAGTGATCGCCGAAAAGCCAGGGCCGGCCAGGCCTGTGATTCTTCTGACGGTCGAGGATACCGGGCCCGGCATTCCGGCCGAATCGCTGCCCCACATCTTCGAACGCTTCTACCAGGCGGACCCGTCCCGCAGCCGCGGAACCGGCACCAGCGGCCTTGGACTCTCGATCGTCCGCGCCCTGGCCGAGGCCCACGGCTGGCGCGTCGGCGCGGAGAACTGCACCGAAGGCGGAGCGCGCCTCTGGCTGGAACTGTCGGCTCTTCGTCTCACCTGACGATCGCCCGCAGATCTGGCCTGGTCGGCAGTAGCAACTCCAAACCCCGAGCTCTATGATCAAGTGGGCTTGGGGCCACTCTGACAGGAGGGTTTCTCATGGACTGGGGGCGGTCTTCATCGGGGTTCGAGGTCGGGTTCAATCCGGCCGGCCCGGCCGTCGAGCCGGCCGAGCAACGCTTCGAAACCATCGAACTGGTCGGCCCGCACCTGCGGGTTTCGGGCGAGATCTCGTTGCTGAGCTTCAGCCGGCTGTCGGACCTGATCAATCACCACCGCGGCTTCGTCCGGATCAAGGACGCTCGCCTGATGCGCCGCAACGGCGAGCCGACGAACCTGGTCGTCGAGGAGTTGATGGTCAACCAGGACGAGATCACGTTCATCGGGCAGAGCGAGGAAGACCTCTCGCCGGTTCCCACGAGTCTCCCGGGCGGCATGGACCGGCCGCTCATGGGGCGAGTGCCGCGCAAGCTGGTCATCTTCACTGCCGGCCACACCCTCACCGGCACTATCTCCATCTTCGCCGAAACGGACATCTCCAGCTTTGTCGACTCGCCCGACCCGCGCTTCGTGGCCCTGGTGGACGTGACCGCACGCTCACTGGCGGACCGGCGCGTGATCAGCCACTTTGGCCTGGTGCTGGTCAACCGCACCCAGATGACCGCCGCCTCGTTCCTGGAGAAGGCGGGCGGCGCGCACGAGACGGGAGTGGCGCTGGAGTAGATGGATGGCGAATGCATCCACGACCGGCTCCGTTGACGACTACGTCGCCGGGTTCCCACCGGGGACCAGGACGGTCCTGGAGGATCTGCGTTCACTCATCAGGACGCGCGCGCCCGACGCGACGGAACTGATCAGCTACGCCATTCCCACGTTCGACCTCAACGGCCGACACCTGGTCCACTTTGCCGGCATGAGAAGCACATCGGGCTCTACCCGATCCCGAGCGGGATCGGGGCATTCAAGGAAGAACTCGGGGCCTACAAGACCGGCAAGGGCTCGGTGCAGTTTCCCCTGACTCAGCCGCTCCCGATGGACATGATCCGCCGAATCGTCGAGTTCCGGGTCGCCGAGAACATGGCCAAGGCGCGCGAGTAGCGGCGACGCCCGGACTCAGGCCCGTCGCCGCGAGAGGCGCGGCGACCAGCTACGACGATCTATCGGCCGCGGCAAGACCGCCCTTGGGGCGAGGGCACACCGCGGTCCGGGAAGTGGCGCCGCAGACCGATCGCCGATGAGCCTGGCGCGGTCGTCGAAGGCTTCACCGGCCTGAGGAGCCAGTTTCTCCCTAATGCTCTCCAGACAAGCGCGGCTCAGGAACCCGCCGGCGCATTCGGGCCAAACCGTCGTCGAGTTAGCCTCCTGCGACTAACTCGGTTGGTTCTGCCGCCCAGATGGGGTGCCAGGCGGGCGGAAATCGCCAATTTCCGGTCTCAGTCGGTCCGATCTGCTCGTGCCACCGTCATTGGGCAGAAACCGGGCCCGGGCCGCGGGCCGCGCGCCGCGAGAGCCGGACGTACTAAAACGCGCCACGCGCCGCGAGAGCCGGACGTACCAAAAAGGGCCGCGCGCCACGCGCCACGCGCCGCGAGAGCCGGGCCCGGAATCGAACGAGCCGGCCCCGAAGGACCGGCTCGTTTTTGCGATTACCAGAAGAACTACGGCTTGGCGCCCGACAGGGCCTTGCGGCCGAGGTAGAGGGCGGCGGAGCCGAGCTCCTCCTCGATGCGGAGGAGGCGGTTGTACTTGGCGACTCGCTCCGAGCGGGAAGGAGCGCCGGTCTTGATCTGGCCAGTGCTCATGGCAACAACCAGGTCCGCGATTGTGGTGTCTTCGGTCTCGCCCGAGCGGTGGCTGACGACCGACGCCCAACCGGCGTGGCTGGCCATTCGGATCGAGTCGACCGTCTCGGTCAGGGTGCCGATCTGGTTGAGCTTGATGAGAACCGCATTGCCGGCTTCCTCGCGGATGCCCTGCGCAATGCGCTGGGTGTTGGTCACGAACAGGTCGTCGCCGACCAGCTGGACCTTGTCGCCGATCCGCTTGGTGAGAGCGGTCCAGCCGGCCCAGTCGTCCTCGGCCATGCCGTCTTCCAGCGAGACGATCGGGAAGCGAGCCGCCCAATCCGCCCACAGGTCGATCATCTGGCCGGAGTCCAGCTTGCGGCCTTCCTTCTCCAGGTTGTAGATGTAGGTGCCGTCGGCCTGCTTCTCGGCGAGTTCCGTGATCGCCGGGTCGAGGGCGATACAGACTTCCTCACCGGGCTTATAGCCGGCCTTCTCGATCGCCCGCGTGACGACCTCGATGGCGGCCTCGTTGGACTTGAGGGACGGCGCAAAGCCACCCTCGTCGCCCTGGCTGGTGTTCTGGCCCATGTCCGACAGGATCTTCTTGAGGGCATGGAAGACGCCGGCGCCGGCGCGAAGCGCTTCGCTGAAGCTGTCCACGCCGACCGGGAAGACCATGAACTCCTGGAAATCGGTGGAGTCCTGGGCGTGCTTGCCGCCGTTGAGGATGTTGAACATCGGAACCGGCAGGACGCGCGCACCGACGCCACCGAGGTAGCGGTAGAGCGGCATCTCGTAGCTCGCGGCAACGGCGTGAGCCGCGGCCAGCGAAACGCCGAGGATGGCGTTGGCGCCGAGCTTGCCCTTGTTGTGAGTGCCGTCCAGGGCGATCATCGCGGCGTCGAGTCCGGCCTGATCGGCCGCGTCGGTCCCGAGAAGCTCGGGGGCGATGATCTCGCGAACGTTCTCGACTGCCTTGAGGACACCCTTGCCGCCATAGACGGCCTTGTCGCCGTCGCGCAGCTCAACGGCCTCGTGGGCGCCGGTGGAGGCGCCGGACGGAACCGCCGCCCGACCGACGGAGCCGTCCGCCAGGATGACGTCGACTTCGATGGTGGGATTGCCGCGAGAGTCGAGGATCTGGCGGGCTTCGATCAGGTCAATGCTTGTCATTGGTACTCCCTTGGCGCCAGCGAAGCCGGCGGGTTTTCCTCACACGGGAATGTCGCCAGCCAGGCTGGCGACGCCAGCCTGCGGGCTGGCGCGGGGTCAGCATTTACTTCTCTGGCGGGGCTGACACCGGGGCTGACACCTTGTCCTGAAGGATTGCGACGCCGGGCAGTTCCTTGCCCTCCATGAACTCCAGAGAGGCGCCACCGCCGGTAGAGATATGGGTCATTTTGTCCGCGAGACCCTGCTGCTCAACTGCGGCAACGGAGTCACCACCGCCGACCACGACCGTCGCGCCCGCCTGGGCACGGCCGGCCAGGAAGCGAGCGACTTCCTTGGTGCCCTTCGAGAACGCGGGGATCTCGAAAACGCCGAGAGGACCATTCCAGAAGACCGTCTTGGCGGGCTCCAGGGCCTTGGTCATGGCCTCGATGCTCTGCTCGCCCACGTCGACGATGTTCCAGGAGGCCGGAACCTTGTCCGCGGAGAGCGTCTTGTACTCGCTGCCCCGGGTGACTTCCTTGGCCACGATCACATCGATCGGCAGGATGATCTTGGTGCCGTGTTTGGCGGCCGCTTCCATGATCGCCTTGGCATCTTCGACGCGATCCACTTCGACGAGGCTCTTGCCGACTGCCTTGCCCTGGGCAAGCATGAAGGTGTTGGCCATGCCGCCGCCGATGACCATGATGTCGACCTTGTCGACCAGGTTGCGGAGGACCTTGATCTTGCCGGAGACCTTGGCCCCGCCGATGATCGCCGCGAAGGGTCGCTCCGGGTTCTCCATCAGCTTGCCGAGAAACTCGATTTCCTTCTCCATCAGCAGGCCCGCGTAGGCCGGCAGAATGCGAGCAATGCCCTCAGTGGAGGCGTGGGCGCGATGGGCGGTGCCGAAGGCGTCGTTCACGTAGACGTCCGCGTAGCTCGCCAGAACCTTGGCGAACTCGGGATCGTTCTTCTCTTCCGCAGCGTGGAAGCGTAGGTTCTCGAGCAGGATGCACTCGCCCGGCTTGAGGCGCTTGATGGCGTCCTCGGTGCCGACGCCGAGGGCGTCACCGGTGACTGCGACCGGCATTTTGAGCAGCTGGGAGAGACGCTCGGCCACGGGCCGCAAGCGCATGCTGTCCTGG
>DASVKT010000177.1:0-9729 GCA_036385235.1 Candidatus Limnocylindrales bacterium
AGGAGCGCGAGGCCTCCATTGATGCGGCCTTCGCCGAACAGGCCCGCATGATCGAACCGAATTCGTCGAAGGACAATGCGCCGAGGGCGCGACGATGACCACTCAAGCCGCGAGCCACGAGCGCGCCCGCCTGCTGGCGGCGGAGTCCGTTGATGCGAAGCTGGACGCTACGGACGCCACCTGGCTGGCGAGCCACCTTGATTTGTGCCCGGACTGCGCCGCAATTGCCGCCGAGTACCGGGCCATCCACTCTGAACTCCGCTCCCTGGCGGCTCCCGAGCCACCGCGCGATCTGTGGGCCCGCACGTCGGCGGCCCTGGATCAGGCAGACGCGGCTGGAGCGGGCCGCTCCCTTGGTGCCGCCGGAAGGGCGCCCAGCCGCCGCCCGATGGTCTTCACCGGTGCTGCCGTTGGTTTCGTTGTCGTTGTGGCGGTTGCATCGTTGCTGTCGCAGAGCCCCATAACTCACCCGACGGTGGCGCCCGGCCGGAGTTCCGGCGTGGCTCTCGCATCCGGCCCGTCCGGCGCCTCCGGCGTTGGGCAGGCACCGCTCGCCAACGTCCAGGGCGTCAGTTATTGGATCTCCAGCGACTCCGGCCGCTACGACATCAAGAGCGGGACTGCCAGTTGCACCGCCCTGGATGGCAGCTGCACCGTTCCCAGCGGCACCGGCCAGACACTTGGGTCTGTTACCAGCGACACGCCGGTTTCGGCCGTGATTGCACCCGAGGCCGATCAGGCCGCCGTCTGGACCGCGGACAAGGTTGTGATCCTGCCACTCGCAGCCGCGCCGCCGACGGTCTCGATAGACCTGCTCACGCCACGCCCAACAGTTGCCGCCACGACGACCGCCGTCCCCGCGACCTCGACTCCTGCCTCCGCCGTCCCCGCGACCTCGACTCCTGCCTCCGCCGTCCCGGTCGTGACGTCCAGGTCGTCGTCAACGGTTGCTGCGACCTTGGCCGCGTCGGCGTCTCCATCCGCCGCCGCAGCAGCCGCAGCCCAGCCGACCGCCATTCTCTCCGGCTACGAGATCGTCGGCCGCGATCCTGAGTTCTCCGCCGACGGCACCAGGCTTGCCTTCTCGGCTCGACCTATCGATCACAGCGCCGGCCCGGACCTGTTCGTATGGCGGGTCGGTCAGGAGCAGGCGACGCCGGTGACCCGGCACCACTCCGATATGTTCGCGGGCTGGTACGGCAGCAAGATCCTCATCAGCGAAATCTCGCCGGCGTCCGCGGACGCAGTCAGCCAGTCCGCCGCTTCGGGCTACACGTCTTATGTGTTCGATCCGGCGAGCGGCGATGTCGGCAGGATCGATCGGCCGATGCTTCTGCCCACGGTGGACCCGACGAGCCGGTATCTCGTCTATTGGGTCGGCAGCGTCGAGTTCGACCAGGCATCCGGCCTGTGGCAGCCCGGGATCGGCGATCTCTATTTCGATGCATGGTCGGACATCAAGTTGATACCAACCACCTTGGATTCGGTTGCGTCGCCCTCCGCTTTGCTCACGCCCACCATTTCGGCTTCGCCGTCAGCCGCTCCTTCGGCCACCTCCAGTCCGGCCGGCGGAACGGCTACGGCCCCAGCCGGCGCGAAAGCGACAACCGCCCCGAGTCCGGCTGCCAATTCCCAGGCTCCGGCGTCGCTCACGCTGCCTCAACTGCTGCCGATTGCGGCGACGGCCGGCGCGGTCCACAGCTGGATAGTTCGTTGGGACGCGGCCGGTGCGCATGTTGCAATCTGGGTCGCGGATCCAAGCAGCGCCAAGGTTGGGCGATTGGGCCTCTTCTCCGTGAACCCGGCCACGGGTTTCGTGGACACAAACGAGCCGCTCCTGGCCGCGGGCAAGGTTCTGTCGAGTTTCTTCTTCGACGCCGCCGGCCACCTCGTCTATACGTCGGCTGTGGACGGCAAGACGTACATGCAGGCCGTCCCGGCCGTGCCTCCGTCCTCGGTGTCGACGCCGCTCGCGACTGCCCCGGGTCAGCAGGCTTCCGGCGCCGATCCGTCGGCGGCGCAGGCGTCGACCCGACCCGGCAACTAGCCGCTCAGCGTCAGCCGACCGACGCGGCGCCAACTCCGTTGGCGGGCTAGCCGTCGCCTTCTTCCACCCAACAGCCGCCGCAGGCCGGCGCGGCGTTAGGGAGGAGACTTGCGACGCAGCGCCAACTCCGTTGTCGGCCTGGCCGTCTCCGACCGTAGCCGCGTCGGCCTGCGGCGGCGTATGCCCGACCGTAGCGGGGCCGGACAGCGACGGCGTCCCGCTGTATCCTTCGGATCGACCTTTAACGACCGGCACCGTGAGGCCGGGAAGGAGGACTGCGCCTTGCTGGGCAGCGAGAATCGATGACCGACCGGCAGATCATGACCGGTGATGAGATCCGGAGAGCCATCGTTCGGATCTCCCATGAGATCGTCGAGAAGCAGGCAGGCACGCAGAGCCTCGCTCTCGTTGGTATTCAGCGACGCGGCGTGCCGCTGGCGCAGCGAATCGCGGCGGCGATCGAGGAGCATGAGGGCGTTCGGATCCCCGTCGGTGCGCTGGATATCACCTTCTATCGTGATGACCTGTCGCTCGTGGCCCAGCAGCCGATTGTCAAGGGAACAGATCTGCCCTTCGATCTGAACGGCACAACTATTGTGCTCGTGGATGACGTGCTCTACACGGGCCGGACGATCCGCGCAGCAATGGATGCGCTCATCGATTTCGGGCGACCCAAGGCCATTCGGCTGGCGGTCCTGATCGATCGCGGCCACCGCGAGTTGCCTATCCGCGCGGACCATGTCGGCAAGAATGTGCCCACTTCGCGCGAGGAAATCGTGCACGTCCACGTCGCCGAAATCGACGGCCCCGACGAAGTCAGCATCGCTCGCCAGCTGCGAGCGCCCGAGTCGGTTCAGGCGGTCGACTGATGCCTGCCGCGGCAACGTCCGCCACCGTCACGCCGGAAACCGGCTGGCATCACCGCCATCTCATCGATCTGGATGTCGTGACGTGGCCCGAGATCGAGCTGATCATGCGGACCACCGAGCAGATGAAAGGTGTTCTTGCGCGGCCCATCCGCAAGGTGCCTGCGCTGAACGGCCGTCGCGTCACCACGCTCTTCTACGAAGCCTCCACGCGAACCCGCGTCTCGTTCGAGTCGGCGGCGCGGAACCTCTCGGCGGATGTGATTTCGGTAGCGCCGGCCACCTCCTCGGTGACCAAGGGCGAGTCGCTCGTGGACACGATCCGGACGCTGGAAGCGCTCGGGGCGGAGATCCTGGTGATGCGGCACGGTGTGTCCGGGGCGCCGTATCTGGCGGCCGAAATCTTCGGCGGGCACGTGCTCAACGGCGGCGACGGCTGGCACGCCCATCCCACTCAGGCACTCCTCGACCTCTTCACGATGCGAGAGCACGTGCCGGGCGGCGATCTCCGCGGGCGCAAGGTTGTGATCGTGGGCGACATCCTGCACTCGCGCGTGGCCCGGTCCAACATCTGGTCCCTCACAGCCGCGGGCGCGGATTTGTGGTTGTGCGGGCCGGCCACTCTCTTGCGGGGGTTTGATCGCTGGGCGGCCGAGTGGTCCAGTGGCAAGGTCCCCGGCCACGGCAAGTTCAACGTCACGAGTGACATCAACGTGGCCCTGAAGGACGCGGACGTGGTCATGGGTCTGCGCATCCAGCGTGAGCGGATGCAGAGCGGCCTTCTCCCGTCGCTGCGCGAATACGCGGCACGCTTCCAGCTGAACGCAGAGCGCGTGTCGCTGGCCAAGCCGGACGCGATCGTGATGCATCCAGGACCAATGAACGAAGGCGTTGAAATCTCGCCGGACATCGCTACGAGCGGGCGGTCGGTGATCCTGGACCAGGTGTCGAACGGAGTGGCCGTGCGAATGGCGCTGCTTTATTTGCTGGCCGGCGCGCACGAAGCCGCGCAGCCAGGCCACGAAGGCGCGCACGTTGAGGCGGCACGATGAACGCCAACGGCCTCGGCCCCAAGGTAGGGGAGCTGGTCGAGCGGTTCGAGCTCGAGAAGGCCTGGCTGGTCGACCCCGTATCCGGGCGCGAAGGCCCCGGCGAGATCGTCGTCACCGATGGCGTGCTCGAGTCCGTCGTGTGGCTGGAAGGCGCTGAGGCCGAAGGCGTTACGGACAAGGGCGTCGTTGTGGCCCCAGGCTTCTTCGACATCCACGCCCATTTCCGCGAGCCGGGCTTTGAAGATGCCGAGACCGTCGCCACGGGTTCCGCCGCGGCCGCGCACGGCGGTTACACCACAGTTGCCCTGATGCCGAATACGCAGCCGGCTCTCGACGATCCGGGCGTCCTGGCTCGCGTTCGCTCGGCGGCGGCGGCCAGCGGTTCGCCGGTTGAGATCCTGGCGTACGGTGCCGTTTCGGTCGGGCGGTCGGGCGAGCAGCTGTCCGCAATGGGCGAGCTGGCCGATGCCGGTGTGGTCGGCTACTCGGACGACGGCGCGCCGGTCAAGACGGCCAAGCTTCTGCGCAATGCTCTGCTGTACGCGGGCATGCTCGGCCTGCCGATCGTCGAGCACGCCGAGGATCTTGAGCTGACTGCTGGTTCCGAGGCGCACGAAGGTTATGTCGCCTCCGTGTTGGGTTTGGCCGGCTGGCCGACCGCGGGCGAAGTCGCCGCCGTCGCGCGGGATCTGGCCGTTCTCGCGGATGCACTGGGCGATCAGCCCGGCGCCCGACTTCACCTGACTCATCTCTCAACCGCTCCGGCGCTGGATCTGGTCCGCCGGGCGCGCGCTGCCGGCCTGCCGGTCACGTGCGACGTCACGCCACACCACCTGGCATTCACGGACGAGTGGATCGCCGGTGCGCGGCGCTGGGCCTGGCAAGCGTTGGCCGAGGACGGCACTTCGCGCGATCCGTGGGTGGATGGCGCGCTCACCGCGGGGCCATATAGCACGTCGCTGCGCGTCAACCCGCCGCTCGCCACTGCCGTCGATGCGGCCGCGTGTCTGGCTGCGCTCCTGGACGGGACCGCTTCCGCCGTTGCCACCGATCATGCGCCGCATACGATCGTGGACAAGGAAGTTGAGTTCGGCAAAGCCTCAAACGGGATAAGTGGCATCGAGACTGCGTTGGGCGTGCTGCTCTCGCTCGTGGACGCCGGGAAGCTGCCGCTGGCTCGGGCCATCGCGGCGCTGACTACCGGACCCGCTGCCGTCATGGCCGCGGCCGGTCACACGCCCGGCTCCGCCGCCGCCCGGCCCCGCGGTCTCACCGAAGGCGCCCCCGCGGATCTCGTCGTCTTCGACCGCGCGGACAAGTGGCTGGTCTCACCCGAGTCGCTCCTCTCCAAGGGCAAGAACTCGCCTCTGATCGGCCGCGAGTTGCCCGGTCGGGTATTGCTGACGATCGCCGCCGGCCGCCTGGCGTACGAGGACCCCGCCGCCGGCGAGGAATAGCGCCGCCCCGGGCAAATCGGGCTGTGCGGCCCGCGGTGTCACCTTCGGTATGGTCTGATGCCTCCGGCGTGCGAGAATAGGCGCCGCGCTGTGGTTTGCTTCGGCAGCCACAGGAGCTCACCAGCTAGGAGACCTCAGAACCAGTGCCAGTGCTTGCGACCTTCTTCTCGGTTCGCCGTGGGCGAGATCCGTTCTTCAAGTTCTTCATGAAGACACTCTTCCCCAAGCAGATGAAGAACTACGAAGAGAAGTTCGGGATCAAGTTCGTGGGTTGGTTCAACGTGGCCCACGGCTGGGACTTCGATAACGTCATCATGCTTGACCTGCCCGACTACGGCACCCTGGACAAGCTCGAAGCCGATGAGTCCACCCGCGCCCTCGGCCATCGAGCCGGGGAGTGGATGTTCGAACGACATCATTCGATGTTCCTCCGGGAGCGAATTGGCCCGGATCTCGAGTTCAAGGGCTAGGAGGGCCAAAGCGTGGATACGAGCCGCAACGATCAGCTCGGCGAACTCGCCGCGGAAGCCAACCTGGCGCGGACGGATTTTCTTGCCGCCGCCTCGGCCCAGATGGACAAGTTCTTGGATGCCAATCGGGATCGCATCGCCGCGCTCGGCGGTCTGGTCCTGATCGACGACGAGGTTGACTACCTTGCCATCCAGGGCGACCTGAGCTTCAAGAGCCGCAGCCGCTATCAGGACGATGCCGGCAAGTGGGTCAGCGAAGACGAGATCATCACGGACACCTCGGAACTTGCCGAGATGTACAACCTCGCGGAGGTCTACGCCTCCTTCGCCGAGATCGACGCCGAGACGGGCGAGCCGGAAGGCGAGCAGCCCGAGGCAGATGACGCAGTTGCCGGCCAGACGGCAGCGACCGGCGGGGTGAACCCGTACGCTGCAGCCGCTGATGAATGGGCGGCGGCCGGCCACGAAGACGAAGAAGCGCCCGAGACCGAAGAAGAGGCCGCCGAGCGGCTCTACGACCTGGCCCTGGCATTCCAGGAGCGAAGCCAGCAGACCGAGGCTCATCTCCTCGAGCAGTTCGAGAGCGCGGCCGCTCAGCTGACCTCCGTCCTGGGCGACGTGATCATCGTGGACGACGAGGACGAGCGGCTGACGCTCAGCGCCTCCGGATCTTTCTCGGCTGAAGTCGTGCCGGACGATGACGCCGAAGCCGGCACCTGGCGCAAGCTTGGTGGCGCGGAGGCGATCGTCGAGTTCTACGATCCCACCGACATCTTCGGTGACCTGGCCGACGCGCTGGCCGAAGCTTTCCCGGGACTCGGTGAGCCGGCCGGCATCAGCGACGAGGACGGCCGGGAAGACGGCGAGAGCAACGAGGATCACGAAGATCAGGAGCCGGTCGAGCCCGTGGAGCCTGTGGAAGGCGATGAGCACGGGGAGGGCGGCGACGCCAGGTGACGATGCGCCTCGTCGCGGCCGAGCTGGTCGATAGCCGGCAGATTCTGCCGGGTCAGTGGGTTCAGTCGTTCCATGCACCGGAGCTTGCCGCCGGAGCGCGGGCCGGCCAGTTCGTACATGTCCGGACCGGGGACTACTCCGGTCTCGTGCTGCGGCGGCCGTTCTCGATCAACACCGCGGATCCGGCCACCGGCATGATCTCGCTCCATTTCCGCACCGTCGGGCGCGGCACGGAGTGGATGACCCGCGTTCGTGAGGGCGAGCGGCTGGACATGCTCGGGCCGCTGGGGAAGCCCTTCGAGGTTGACCCTCGGAGCCAGCACTTGCTGCTGATCGCCGGCGGTCTCGGCATGGCCGGCGTCCGGATGCTGGCCGATGAAGCGATCCGCGACGGCCGCCAGGTCACGATCCTATTCGGGGCGCTGAGCGCCAACCACGTCTATCCGTCCAGCCTCCTGCCGGACGAAGTGGAATACGTGGTCGCCACGGACGATGGCTCGCTGGGCCACCACGGCTATGTAACTGAGTTGGTGTCCGAGTACGAGGCCTGGGCGGATCAGGCGTTTGCCTGCGGCCCGTATCCGATGTTGGCGAGACTGGCCACTCTGGCTGCGGGTCGGCGAGAGCGGCTCGGCGTGGCCAAGCTGGGCCGAAAGGGCGGCGGCAAGTCGGACCCGCTCGGTTCTACTGCTGCGCGGCGCAAGACATTCCTGCAGGTGTCCATGGAGCAGACCATGGGCTGCGCCGTTGGGGCGTGCCTCGGCTGCACGGTTATGGGCGTGGAGGGGCCGCTGCGCGTCTGCCGGGAGGGGCCGGTATTCGGTTCGGACGAGATCGCATGGCCGGCACTGTGAGGCGGGGGCGATGAAGGAAAAGAAGGCGAAGTCGCCGAAGCAGGTTCTGATCAGGTTCGGCGATATGCGCGTCGGCACGGACAAGAACAATTCCAAGAGGACTCCGACCGTGCGCAAGGCGAAGGGCGTCGAGCCGGTCGATCGGTTCAAGGCGCCGGATCCGGGGCGAGCCCGCGTGGAGACGGGCGCTGCCGCGGTGGCGGACCTGGGCGCGCCGGTTGTCATCCGCCCGACGATGGCGGAGCAAGAGGCGCTGGATCGCGTGGATCTCTCACTGGATCTCGCGCCCGAGCGTGGCGGCCTGCTGCTGGACAATCCGATCCTCGTGGCGTCGGGGACGTTCGGCTATGGCGTGGAATACGGCGAAGTGGTGGATGTCCAGCGGATCGGGGCGATCTGCTGCAAGGGGACCACGCTGCGGCCGCGAGCAGGCAATCCGCCGCCGCGCGTCACCGAGACTCCGGGCGGAATGCTCAACGCCATCGGGCTGCAGAACCCGGGCGTCGATGCCGTCATCGACAAGTACGGGCCAATCTGGCAGGGCTGGCAGGTGCCGGTCATCGTCAACATCGCCGGTGAGTCGGTCGAGGACTACGTCGAGGTCGCCAAGCGGCTGGACGGCGTTCCCGGCGTGGCCGGCATCGAGCTGAACATCAGCTGCCCCAATGTCGGCAAGAGCGGTCTCCAGTTCGCCATAGACCGCGACGCCGCTCGTGCCGTTACGGCCGCGGTTCGCCGGGCCACGGACCTGCCGCTGCTGGTCAAGCTCTCGCCAAACGTCGCGGATGTCCGGCCCATCGCCAAAGCGATCGAAGAAGCCGGAGCGGATGCGATCTGTGCCATCAACACGCTCTCCGGCCTGGCCGTTTCCAGGGACCGGACTCGGGCGTTCCTCGGCAATACCTACGGCGGGTTGTCCGGCCCCGCGATCAAGCCGGTGGCGCTGCGCATCGTCTACGAGGTGGCCCAGGTCGTCTCCATCCCGATCGTTGCGATCGGCGGCGTGACCAACCTGGACGACGTGCTGGACTTCCTGGCCTGCGGCGCGGTCGCGGTCCAGGTCGGCACGGCCATATTTGCGGACCCGGAACTGCCCGTCCGGCTCGGTGACGAGCTGCGCGCGGAGTGCGTCCGGCGCGGTTTCGACTCGTATCGGCCGTTCATCGGAACGGCTCTTCCGAAGCGCACCGGGGCGGCCTCATCGAAGGGCGCCGAGTACCACCCCTAGAAATCCGCCGACCTTCACTTCGAACTCGCCCGCTCTTCAGCCCCGGAGGCCCGCATGACAACGATCAGATCCGAAGCCCAACTGGCCGCCGCCAGGGCGATCGCGACCCGGACTGAGGAACTCTTCCGCGAGTCCGGCGCGCTCAAGGAAGGCCATTTCCTGCTCAAGAGCGGTAAGCACTCCGAGCGCTATCTGGAGAAGTTCCTCGTTCTGCAGGACACCGCGGCAACAAGTGAGCTGTGCGGCTTCTGGGCGGCGCAGCACCGCAATGCGGACGGTTCGTCGATGGTTGACGTCGTGGCCGGGCCGACGACCGGTGGAGTGGTCCTGGCCTTCGAAACCGCCCGCCAGTTGGGTGTCCGCAGCATCTTCGCCGAAGAGGTCAAGGATCCGGACGGGACCACGCGGCGCGAGTTCCGGCGGGGCTTCAGCATCGCCAAGGGTGAGCGCGTCCTGCTCGTAGACGACATCCTGACCACGGGCGGATCGTTGCTGGCGATGCTGCCGGCCGTCGAGGGCTTCGGCGGCGAGATCGTCTCGTGCGCCGTCATGGCGGACCGTTCCGGCGGGCTGGCCTCGCTCAGCTCTCCGGTGACCCAGCGCAGCTATCCGTTGAGCGCCCTGTGGCGCCTGGAGTTGCCCACGTACGAGCCGGGTCCAGACACCTGCCCGGCCTGCGCCGCGGGCGTGCCTCTCCACGCGCCGGGCAGCACGGGCGCCGCGACCAAGTAGCGCGCCTCGAGTCGGTTGGCGGCGGAGCGCTGGACAGGAGATCGGAGTAGCCGATGAGCAAGCCCA
>DASVKT010000178.1:0-4351 GCA_036385235.1 Candidatus Limnocylindrales bacterium
CTTCTCCGTTGTTCCGACCCGCGGACGTTGGGATCCGCACTTCGCTCTTGACGCGGCACCAGGTCGTGGCTCAGGGTGGCGCCATGCCTTCGACTCCGCTCGCCAACCCCGGGCCGACCACCCACCTCGGGCGACTCGTTCAGCCCGCCGATGCCAATGAGCACGGCACCCTCTTCGGCGGCGAGGCGATGCGGTTCATGGACGAGGCCGCGGCCGTGGCCGCCATCCGCTATTCCCGGGGATCGGTACGGACGGCGCACGTCGATGCTATCGATTTCCACATCCCGGTCCCGATCGGCGTGTTTCTGGAGGCGAGTTCCAGGGTCGTCGGCGTTGGGCGTACATCAATGACTGTGGAAGTGGTCCTGGAGGCGGAGGATCGCCACACGGCAGCTCGCACCGTGACCACCACCGGCCGCTTTGTTCTCGTGGCCGTGGACGGCGAGGGGTGCCCGCGCGAGGTTGGAGTCGAGGTTGAAGTCGAGGTTGGGCCTTAGGCCACGTCGTCGTCGATCAGGCCGTCCGGTCCGGCGGCGCCGGCGCGAACCGAATCGTCGCCGAGACACGACCAGGCGCCCTTCGGGGCCGCCCAGCTCGCGGCGGTAGAAATGGTCGGGCGGAGGTCGCCGCACTTGCCGGCACGGCAGTCGGCCGGCCTCAGCCCCAGTGAGCGGGGCGAGTTAGAGTCGGCGGCAGCTTGGTCGCACGATCGCCGCGGGCAGACTCGATCTGGGATTGCGTCAGGAATAGGGCGCCCCCAAGGTTGGCACCGGAAAGGTCGGCGCCCCGGAGATCCGCTCCGGTCAGATCGGCCAGGGCCAGGCTTGTGAATCGCAGATCGGCAGCGATCAGTTGGGCGCCGCGCAGTTCGGCGCCTCGGAGGTCGATGGCTCGGAGGTCTGCGCCGATGAGGTCTGCGCCGCGTCGATCGAGAGCCGGGCCTCGGGACGCAGCCCGGGCAAGCGCGCTCGCCTTTCGAAGCAGTTCGTTTACGCGCTGCCAATGGTCCGCCAGGTCTAGCTCGGCCAACGCCAGCTCGGACAACGCCTCCGCGTTGCCGCCGGCGAGATCGTCCGTCTCGGCGAAAGCTGCCTGCAGTTCGGCTTGAAGCGGTCGCGCCTCAGGTAGCGCCAGCGCTTCGGTCAGGTACCAAAGCAACTCGTGGAGCCGGCGCACGACGAAGAAAACCTCGAACATCCGGGCCGCGATCTGGCGCTTGGTCCGCCAGTTCGTCCCGTCGAATGTCACCTGGGTCACCCGTTGCCCGGCCCCGAAGCACTCATAGACGACGCATCCTGGGAACCCGGACTCGCGCAGCTTCGGGTGTATCCCGCACCGGAAGTCCCGTTCAAGGTTTGGGCACGGCTGCCCGGCGCCCTTGTCGATCGCGAAGTCCGATGACACGAGAAACGCGGGCGCGACGCAACACAGCCCGCAGCACTTGGCGCAGTCCGCAGTCAGGGTTGCGCGGCGAGCGTCTTGTGGTGGCGTGCTGCCGGGTGGCGCGTCGCCGGTGGGAGTATCTGCCAAAGCGCGACTCTCCTGCGGGGCCGGGACGATCGGGGGTTGCCGGAGATCGTCAGCTTGGCCTGCGGCCGTTGACTTTGGCGGCGAAGCTGCTGGTGCGGACGGCCGGCGCCCATGGCCCGCGCCTATGGCCCGCACCCGGCGCGAGGGCACGGCGGTCAAATAGTGGCCCGACGCTCTTCTGAGGTCCGACGATGTGGAACTGCAACGGCAGCGCCTCGCCGGCGGTGTTCCCGGAGCGCCGGGTCGTCCCCATTGTGACTCCGTTGGCGGCCATTGACCAGGTGGCAGCACAATCTGCGGGCTCGTATTCGATGGCGTGCGAGCCGGGCTCAGTGGCCGGTTCGGCTGAGCAATCGCGCCGCTGCTCCCGGCGCGATGCGCCTCATCAATGCTCGGCTTCGTGGGCCGCGTCGGCTTCAGCCTTGGTCTTGTGGATCGTGCCCGGCTTGTGCTCGGGCGGCGCGTAGACCGTGTAGAGCCGAAGGTCGATCGGGCCAGTATTGACGAAGTCGTGGCGGGTTCCGGCAGGAACGTGGACCAGTCGGTCGACGGCGACGGCGCTCGTCTCACCGTCCAGGATGGCCTGACCTTCGCCCTGTACGAATACCAGCGTCTGATCGACGTCGTGGTGGACTTCCTCGCCGATATCAGTGCCCGGCGGAATGCTCATAACCACGATCTGACTGTACGGTCCTGTTGCGAGGACCTCACGGAAATATGAGTTTGCCTTCGCCCGTTTGACGATGTCCTCGTTGAACGGCATGTCCGGTGGGCGGAGCCAGCCGGCCGGTTCGAAGTATGCGCATGTCGTCCCTATCCCCGACACAGACTCCTCCTCCGTCGGCGGCCCAGGGCAATGCTAGATAGGGCAATGCCAGATAGGATGCCGCCAGCGGCGTAGTCGGCTCCCGTCTCCTGATGACAGAGCGTCCCACTCGAGGAGCACGGCCCGCCAGCGTGAGGAGAAGCCGATCGTGACCTATGCGCGTAGCCACCGTCTCGTGGCTTTGGGCGCCGTCCGGCGTGTCGTTTTTCTGGTCGTTGGTACAACCCTGGCATTCCATGTCGGCGCCGCGAGGTCCAACCCAACACCCTCGCCGAGCAGGATCGCACTGGCCGCAACCGCAACAACAACCCCGACTCCGAGTCTTTCGCCGAGCCCAGGCATCACCGCGAGCCCGTCACCGACGTTGCCGCTCGCCAACAGCTATCCGCTCGTGAACAGCTGCGATCCGTCATCGGTTCCGTGGGCAACTCCAGTGGCGACACCTGCGGTCGGCGCGAGAGGCTCATTCGTGTTGCAGGTCCCGATCCTGATGTATCACCGCATCGTGCCCACCGCCGAGGCCGGCAACTCGATCCCTGGTCTGGTCGTTCCGCCCCAGACCTTCTCGGCCCAACTCGATAGTCTGCAGGCAGACGGCTGGCACACGATCACCATGGCGAACCTGGCCGGCTATATGCAGGCTCACGTCAAGCCGCCGTCGAAGACCTTCGTCATCACGATTGACGACGGCTGGGACGATGGCTACAAGTACGCCCTGCCGATCCTGGTCAAGCACGACTTCGTGGCGACCTATTTCGTGATCGCGAGCCGGATCGACGCAGCAGACTTCCTCTCCTCGGCCGACCTGCTAGCCCTCGTCGCGGCGGGTGACGAGATCGGCGACCACACCATGGATCATCTCGCTCTGGCGCGCCAGAGCGCCAAGAACCTGAAGTACGAGATCGACACAGCCGCGGCCCGCATAGCCCAGGTCACCGGCGTCTGGCCCGCATCTCTGGCCTACCCGTCCGGTTCCGAAGATGCCGCGGCGGCGGCGAGCGTTGCGGCATGCGGGGAGCTGCGAACGGCGGTAATAGAAGGTCCCCCCTCCCCCGCGCCGAGCCCGACGCCAACGCCAACCCCTGGGCACAGCGCCGGACCGAGCGCTACTCCCAAGCCCAGCGCCGGGCCGAGCGCCGCGCCGAGTTCTACACCGAGCACTAAGCCCGCTTCAGCGGACGGGAGCACTGGTCCTGCGGCCGCTCTGCCTGCGGTCGCGGCAACGCCCACGCCAATGATCTTGCCACCGGTCTATGAGACTTGGGCCACTCGCTGGACGATCCCGCGCCTTCGGGTCACGCCCGGCACCTCTCCTTCCTGGCTGCTCGCCCTCCTCAACCACTACGCCTGAACGCTTGCGGCCGCGACCATCGGCGCGGCTCTCCGAATCGCGACGAACTCCGTGGTCTGGAGGCGAACAGAAGAGCCGTCGTCGACCCAGGGTCGGACGACGGCTCGTGCGCGCGATCGCTCTAGAAACGCGGGCAAGCTTGCACGGCTCGGATCGCTGGCCGCTCACCCATTGGTCAGGCCGCTGGCTTCTTTCGGAAGCCCACCCACCAGATCGCCACCGCTGCAACTGCGAGAACGACAACTACGACGGCAATGAGCGCAAGGTGGTGCATGAGAGTTCTCCTCTCCTGAGTTTGACTGGGCCTGGCGTCCGACTGCGGGCCAGGCCTGGCGAAGTCTCGGTCATCACGCGGAGACGAGTCAGATGCGGGCGCTTGGAACTCACACGATCTGCTCATGGTGACGCTGAGGTATGAGGAATTGGTGCTGGGCGCATACCGAACTATCCGAACAGTTCGCCCTGTTCGGCGGCCTTCTTGTCTACCCGGTCGGCCCGCTGGTAGGCCCGGAGCACGAGCACCGGGAGGTCCGGCCGACGATGCTCTTCAAGCAACTCTCGGATGCTGAGGATCTGGATACGCGGATAGTCGCGACCCGATAGAGCCGACTGGTAGACGCCCGCTGTCGTCGCCTCAAGCTTCA
>DASVKT010000179.1:0-5065 GCA_036385235.1 Candidatus Limnocylindrales bacterium
GGTGGTCCGTCTCACGGGGCGAACTGCACTCCTTCCTGGGGCAACGTGGCCTCCTTGGCGATGTCGTCTCTGGAAGCCCGCGGCGTAGGGCCTTGGGCAGTGGGAAGTATAGCAGGCGCGGAGGGCGGCCCGAACAGGCGACCCGAACGGGGGTGGGAAATGGGGCAAGGGGTGAGTCCGCCGGAGTGATGCCCAGCCGGGCCGAGCGCCGGCAGGCGCCGGGCCCGGCCGCCGTGGTGCCCAACCCGGCCGAGTGGTGCTAGACGCCGCCGAGTGATGCCCGGCCCGGCCGAGTGCCGGCAGAAGCCACCGAGCGCCCGGCCCCGCACCATCTCGCGCGTCCCACGTCGCCCGCCGGTGAACGACTGGCCATATTCCAATGGGGGCAGCACGCAACGAAGAAGCTGGCCCCGGAGCAGCCCATTTGCGGGCCGTGGCGACCCAACCGCCCGCCTGCCAAGCGTTAACCGTGCTTGATGGCGGCCGCCGAACCACAGATTCCGGGCTCGGCGTCGCCAACAGTTCGTCCCGTGCTACCGGGGTTGGAATTTGCCCAGATGTGGCGGCCCCGCGGTCTACCTCGCCTGATTCAACTCACGAGAGGTAGCCGGCTACATCGAAGATGACCTGAACCGTGCAGTGGCCTCAGGCCTGGCACCCGGTACATGTCCGCGGCCGGGCCGGGCTGCCCGGACGAACAACCAGGCAAATTCAAACGTGGGTGGCACGGAAGTAAGTATTGGGGCGCAAATCGGCGCCTCGAAGCACCACAGCCGCTCAAACGCTGGCCCACCGAGCGTGAAACGTGCTTACCGGCAGCCGCTGCGCCGCGGATTCACGGCTCGGGGACGTCGGGAGTTGCTCCCGTGCTACCAGGGTTGGAATCTGCGCAGTTGATGCGGCGCAGGAGCCCGGCTTGGCCCGGTAGGGGCCCGATCGGCCCCGGTCGGCCCATTCCCCTCCCCTACGGGGCGATCGGCCGATCCCGCTCGAATTGCATCGCGACGGCGTTGGCCACAGCCTCGACGCCACGCTCGCGCCACTCCGCGCCGATGGCGGCGGTTGCTGTTGCGCCGACTCGGCACGCTCCGGCGGCCATCATCGCCAGCATCGAATCCAGCGTCCGCACTCCGCCCGCAGCCTTGACCCCCACGTTGTCGCCGACGACGCGGCGCATTAGGGCAATCTCGCCCAGCTCGGCGCCGCGCGGCGAGTAGCCGGTGCCGTTCTTGACGAACGCCGCCCGCGCCTCCAGAGCAGTTCGGCAGCCGTCCTCGACCTGTTCGGGCGTGAGGTAGGCCGTCTCGATGATCACCTTGACCGGCGTCGGGGCGACGGCGTAGATCAGGCTGGCCAGCTCGTCGCGGACGTAGCCCAGGTCGCCGCCGCGCAGTGCGCCAATATTGATCACGACATCCAGCTCAACCGCGCCCTGATCGACCGCGATGATCGCCTCGCGCTCCTTGATTGGCGACATGTTGGCGCCGTGCGGGAAGCCGATCACGGTTGTCGGGCCCACCAGCGACTTGCGCAATCGGCCGACAACAAGCTGCAAATCGGCCGGTCGGCAGCAGACGGTCGCCGTCTCCCATTCAATCGCAACGTCGCAGCCGGCCTCGATCTCGGCCTTGGTCAGCTCGGGCCGAAGCAGCGAATGATCGATGCAGCCCATGAGGGCGCGCTCATCCAGCAGGGTGAGATCGATCGGCGCCCGATTGGCGAGTCGAGCCTTGATTGGCGGCCTCACTTGCATTCTCCTGCGACCCCTTCCGGCGATGCGTCGGCCGCCGGCGTTCGATCGGGGCCACCAGAGGCCAGCATAGCGCGACCGCGGCAGGCCGGGACCGATTGTCCGACGGCGCAAACCGAGTAGCCGGAATTGATCGGCGGTTTAGCCGCAGTAGAGCCGTCTCGCGTAGGGTTCGGGCACCGCCGTCAAGCATGGCGCCGCTAAAGAAAGGCGCCGCAAGAGGAGTCTGGGGCCATGAACAAGGTCCTTCTTACCGGCCGACTGACCCGCGATCCGGAACTGCGATCGCTTGCCAGCGGATCCAGCGTTGCCACTTTCGCCGTGGCCACGAACGAATACCGCGGCAACGGCAAGGAGCGGGCCGAATATCACAACGTAGTCGTTTGGGACCGACTGGCTGCCGTATGCGGCCAGTACCTCGGCAAGGGCCAGCAGGTCGCCATCGAAGGCCGGCTGCAGACTCGCCAGTGGGACGACGACCGCGGCGCGCGCCACTGGAAGACGGAGGTCGTGGCAATCTCCGTCGAGATGCTTTCCGGCCGACGCAAGCGCGACTACGAGGCTGACTCGATCGCTGCGCAGGCAGACGGCGACTCCCCGGCCGACGAGTCGGCGATCTCGCCCAACGAGGCGGCCGAAATCGGCATCATGACCGCGGCAGACACGGACGACGAGGCCGTTCCGGACGACGAGCAGGTGCTCGTTCTGGCATAGATCGCTCCCCCGGGGCGCTTGCACTCTCCCCCGCGCGAGCGCCCCGAAAAGCTTCATTGCCGGCCATCGGCTCAGGCGGTAGTCGGAACTCCCAGCCAGAGGTTCGTGCCGTCCAGACTGAGGACGACGATTCCGGTCGGCCCAAAAGCTGCGGACCAGCTGGACAGCGTTGGGGAGATCGCGGGGCCGTCGCCGGTCTGTCCCAGCGTCGCGACGCTCAGATCATCGGCGACGGTGGCGGCGACCAGCGGGCCGTCGCCGACGGTTGGATCTGCCGCGCCCGGGCTCACCAGGGAGATGGCTCGCTTGCCATCGGTGAAGATGCTGGGGGTTAGCAGCTTGGAAGCCGAGTCGACGGGCTTCCAGGCTTTGCCGTCCGCGCTGACCCATATGCGCTGCGAACTGAGCTGAGTCGTGTCGTTCCACTCGGACGAGAGCGCCATAAGCGAGTAGTCGTTGATCTTGGTGACCGTAAGCCAGGCGGAACTTGTGGGGACTGCGCCGGGCAGAGCGTCGCGGGTCCAACTGTCACCATCGATGGACCACCACAGGGACGGCGTGACCATGTTCGCGCCGCACCCGTCGACCATGTGAACGGCGCCGGATACGACATAGCCGCCACCAAAGACCGCGGCCCCGGCGACGTCGAAGTCGCCGAAGACGGACGAAGCCAGCCGTACCTGGCGCCACGAGCGGCCATCCTTCGAAGTCCAGATCGCCTGCGTGGTGCCGTCCTTGAGAACGCCCGCGGCCACGAAGCCGGTTGAACCGCCGTCCACCGTTGCAATCGTGGCGTCCGCGAAGTCCGTCGGAAGCGTGACTCGGCTCCAGCTGAGCCCATCGGTGGATGTCCAGAGCGCGCCTACCGATGGCGGCCCGCCACATACGCCCGCGAATCCCCGGCCGACGGCCAGGAGTCCGGCGGGCGACTCGACCACGGACGTCGGCGGCTCGACGGTATCGAGGCCGGAGACATCCAGAGCCCGACCCACAGTCCAGTGGAGCCCATCGGGAGATTCGACCGCGGCCATTGTTGCCTTGGGTGATCCCGAAGTCGTCGCGACCGCAGTCGCCGTGAACCCGACGAAGCCCTTGCTCCAGCCGAATACGGTTGGGTAAGGAACGACATCCGCGCCGTTCGTGGGCAGAAACGGGAATATGAACCCGGCGTTGATCCACTTGATGCCGGTCCATCGACCGGACGGAGCCACGCCGACGCTTGGCAGGGCGGTTGCGGACCATGACGGGCTCGGTTGACTCGAGGGAGTGGCCTGGCCGCTGGAAGAGGCCGGCGTCGGCGACGAGTTGGCCGCCGTGCACCCGCCGAGGATCGCGGCCACGGCCAGAGCTGCGACCGCGAGCCGCAGCGTCGCGGAGTTGGAGTGGGCGCGGCGCAATGGTTGTTTCATGGTTGAGTCAGCTTACCTGGGCTCGGCTGCGAAAGTAGTATCGGACCGGCCCGGCTAACTCGGGCGGTACAACTCGTGGCGATCCAGACCGGTTGCCGCCGCAACCTGGCGCGCGGCCTCGGAGCGCTTGGTGCCCGCGGCCACAAGACGCGCCACTTCCTCGCGCGCACCTTCCAGAGAGAGCGGCTCCTCTCCTGCGAGCTGCCGCGCGGCGTCCGCGTCCGTAGCAGCCTCAAGGACGATCACGAACTCGCCGCGCAACATGATCTGCCCCGCTCCGGCCTTCCGGGCCAGCTCCCCGAGAGGGCCACGGACGACTTCCTCGTGCATCTTGGTCAACTCGCGGCAGATCGCCGCTCGGCGCTCTCCGCCGGCCGCGGCCACGAGGTCCGTCAGGGTTGCCGGAACCCGGGACGGCGCTTCATAGATCACACACGCCCGATCATCGGCCGCAATGCGCGCCAGGCGGACCTTCCGCTCCTTGCCGCTTCGTGGCAGAAAGCCTTCGAAGGTCCAATGGGCCACGGCCAGGCCGCTCGCGACCAGCGCAGACAGAACGGCCGAGGCACCGGGGATCGGCACAATGACGCCACCCTCGGCGGCCCACGCGGACGCCAGCTCGGTTCCCGGATCGCTTACGAGCGGCGTCCCCGCGTCGGTGACCAGGGCAAGATCCTGCCCGGACCGCAAGTGATCCAGCAGCTCCGTTTCGCGGCCCCGACTGCTCTGGGAGTGGTAGCTAACCAACTGCGTGGCAATCTCGTACCGGGCAAAGAGCCGGTGGGTCATGCGCGTGTCCTCGGCCGCGACGAGTGGAACGGTCTTGAGCGTCTCCACGGCCCGGAACGATATGTCGCCGAGATTGCCTATGGGCGTGGCCACGATGAAGAGCCGGCCGTGCTCGCCACCGCCCACGGCCGCGCTGCCTGGGGCCGGGGCCGCCCCACGCGGGGCCGCGCTACGCGGCGCCGAACCGCCACTCCCCGCGCCACTCCCCAACATGCTCACGCCTTCGCCGACCCGGGCCGGCGCCGCGGATACAGATAGTCCACGCCCGTCGTCCGCGGCCCGAGCTTGGCCACGGGCGGGACCTGGCGCTTGAATTCGGACAAGGCAACGAGCCTCTTGACCCTGGCGATCGCCGCAACCTCAAAGCCCATCGCGACCAGTTCGTCGTCCGTACGTCGCTTGT
>DASVKT010000180.1:0-2166 GCA_036385235.1 Candidatus Limnocylindrales bacterium
TAGGCTCAGAGGAACTGCTGGAGATGTACCCAATGACCGATGAGCGCGCCAAAGGCACTGTCAACAAGACCAAGGGCAAGCTTGAGGAAGGGCTCGGCAAGTTGACGGGCGACCGGAAGAAGCAGATGCGAGGCAAAGCCAGGCAGGTCCAGGGCAGCGCCCAACAGAACCTGGGAGACATCCAGGACGCCATCCGACGTCCCTGACTCACCGACGAAATTGAGGAAACGACGTTATGGGCATCATCGCGTGGATCGTTCTCGGGGCCATCGCCGGCTTCATCGGTAGCTTAATCATGGGTACCCGCGAAGGACTATTCATGATGATCGTCCTCGGCATCGTCGGAGCCGTGGTCGGCGGATTCATCGCGGGAACCGTCCTGGGCAAAGCCGACGTGACCGGCGTCAACCCCGAGAGCATCGTGGTGGCCGCAATAGGCGCGGTCATCGTGATTGCCGTCGCCCAAGCGTTGGGTGGCCGGCGCACCGCATAGATCCAGGCCTTGACCAGCCTCAGGGCCGTCTATCACCCAAGGTTCCACATCGGGAGGAGAACACGATGACCGCTTCCGGAGTCCGTGAAGCCGGCGGCAATGTGTCAAAGACCGTGATCGACGCGGCCGCTGAACTGGCTACGAAGGCGCAAGAAGGCGCTTCGGCCGCGATGGCAGGTGCCCGGGCGACCGCAGACGAGGTCGGGACCAGGCTGCCCGGCATCGCTGCAGCCGGCGCCGAAGGAGCTGCGGGATCCGTGAGAATGCTCCAGGAGGTGTCCGACCCGAGGCTCAAGCTTCTGGCCGCGTTCTCCTTGGGCGTCGGGGCGGGTCTCTGGATGGCTGGCGCGCCGCGTCTGGTCACCCTCGCGGCTCTGTCTCCGGCGGTGCTCGTCGGCATTGCGATCGTATCCCGCAACCAGGGCGGGCCGAGCCGGGGCAAGCGCCGGTAGAACTTGAGGCCCTGGCCACCAGCAGTCGGCTGGCGCTGAAGTATGGCCATTCTTGCCATGCTGTTCGCAGCCATCGGGAAGCAGGCGGGCCGCCTGTTGACGACGGCTCTCGGCTGGGCCAGCACGCTGCTCTTCGGACGCGTCCCACGACAGAAGCAGCTGCTACTGACGCTCATCACGTTGGGCTCGATTGCGTGGGCGGTGATGCTGCTTGGCATCATTCTCCCCAGTGTCGGAACGTTCCTGCTGACGGCGCTGCCGCTGCCCAACTTCATCGACCAGAACTGGGTGCGCCTTGCGATGCTGATCGCGGCACTCGTCACGCCTCTGCTGGTCGGTGTGGGAGGGCTGTTCGTCGTTGAAGCGGCGGGCCGGCCCATCGGCCTCGAGGCGGCGAGGCAGGTGCTGCGCGGCTACCCGATCGCCTTCCTGCTCGCGTTCACGATCATCTTTCTTGGGATCGTAGGAGCGGCGCGCAAGGGCCGGACCCTCGCCCGTCGCTGGACGGACGCGCACATCCCGATCGTGGTGCACCCTGGCGGCTACGCGATCATGGTCGACGACCTCGAAAAGGCCCTCCGCGAGTCAGGCTTTACGGTCGAGCGCAGGCCGGCAGCGGCGATCCTCGCCGTGCCCGCGCGGCTGGTCGGACGAGTTGCCGGCGGCGGTATGCGGGCACTCGTCCCGGACAAGCTGACGACGCTCTACTCGCCCGTTCTGGAGGTTGAGCTGTACCCCTCGGACATCGCCATTTCCGGCCAGAGGGTCGCCGTGGCTCGGGCGCGCGCCGCAATTGCGAGTCGGCTGACGGCCACCGCGGCATACCTCACGACATCCAAGGAGGCTCAGGCGGTTGAAGACCGGCTCGGGGAGATTGTCCGAGCGCGAGGGAAGATGCACAACGAGGGGCGGCCCGCACGCCCCGGCAAACTGATCGAACAGCTGCGCGCGATCGACACCACGCTAGCGACTCTCGATGTCGACTACAGCGAGTGGGAAGTCCTATACCGGATGCGTCTCCAGATCGAGCGCGATCTGCTGGTCGGCTCGCCGGTGGGCCAGGCCTAGCGAACACCGGCGCGACGCCAGCCGGCACCTATCCAAGAATCGTCGTCACGATGAGGCCGATCGATGCCACGCCCATGATGATCGTGGTCGCCCACCCGACCACGTTGAGCAGGCGGCCGTTGGTCCGCTCGCCCATCGCCGCGCGGTTGTTCG
>DASVKT010000181.1:0-5179 GCA_036385235.1 Candidatus Limnocylindrales bacterium
GGCGCCGAATGCAAGAGCAGCCCGGATGAGTGGGGCGGCGTTTGCGTCCGTAGGTGCGATTGCCGTCCTGGCCGGCGTCCTGTCGGTCCTGGTTGGCGTCCCGGCCCAGGCCCATGACCTCGTACCGCTGGCAGGACCGGGCGACGTGCCGGGCCGCTTGGGCGAGATGGCGCCGCTGTTGTCGGCCGGCATTGCGGCGATCGTGGCCATCGGAGTCGCCGGGTTGCTGGCCGGCCGACGTCTCGAGCCGCGAGCCGCCGCAGGGGAGCTGCTTGTTCTTGGCATCGCCATCGAGGTTTGCATCGGCGCCGCGGCCGGCCGCATAGCCTATGCAGCGGACGGCGCGGTGCTAACGGCCACAGTGGTCGGCCTCATGGGCGGCACGGGTGTCGTTGTCGGCGCCCTCATATCCGCGCTCGGGCGCGAGTGAGGGCCGCAGAATGAAGCTCTCGGACGAATCCAGCGTTCAGCACAAGCACATCGGGCCGTCTCGGCCGCCCGTCGTGCCCCCGAGGCCGATCCCGGCCTCGATCCCGGCTTCGAGCCTCGGCTCGGCCCGCGGCCCGCGGCGAAGCGCCACAGGAAGCGGCGTCCGCGCGATCCTGGCAATCGATGCCCTGGCTCTTGTGCTGGTACTGGCCTCCGGGCCGGCAGCGTATCTGTGGCTGGATCAGTCGCACCCCGGACCCGTCGCCGTCGCGAGTGGGACCGCTAGGCCGGCCCCGTCGGCGGTTGCCGATGCGTCACCTGGAAGCAGCCCCAGCTCGGGACCGGGTGCGCAGGTGAGCGGCAAACCCACTCCGACACCGAGTCTGGTCTTCGGGAACGGAACCTGGGCCGGGGCCGACTCGCAGCCGCAGGCCGCCTGGGCGAGCGCCGTCGTCCGCCTGCACGACGGCCGGATCATGGTCATCGGCGGCGCGGCGTCACAGTCCAGCAATGACGCCGTGGCCACGGCCGCCATCTTCGATCCGGCGACCGGCCACTGGAGCCGCGTGACCGACATGCTCCAGCCCCGCGCCTATGCGACGGCGGTCACCCTCAACGACGGTTCGGTGCTGGTGGCCGGCGGGTCACGCAACGGCCAGCCTCTGGACACCGCCGAGCGCTACATTCCGGACTCGGGAACCTGGGTTGCTGCGGGGCGGCTCAATCTGCCGCGGACGCAGGGTGGACTGACGCTCCTTGCGGACGGACGGGCCCTGGCTACGGGCGGAGGCATCGAGGGCGGACCCACCTGGAACTCAACAGCCTCGGCCGAAATCTTCAACCCCAAGACGAGCCAGTGGTCGCTCGTTCCGCCGATGGCCGTGGCCCGGGCACGGCACACCGCCGTGCTCCTGCCTGACGGCGAGGTTCTGGTGGCAGGCGGCGCCACGACTTTTCACCTGGATGCGGGCATTGTGTCTGCGTCGGCGGAGCTCTTCAATCCCAGGACCAATTCCTGGCGCGCCGCCGCATCCATGCCGGAGCCGCGCTACGTGCACGAGTCCGTCCTGTTGCACGACGGCCGGGTTCTGCTCGCCGGCGGCTGGTACGCCATGAGCAACGCCGATCCCAGCCACGAGACGGCGGTGATTTACGATCCGGCCACGGACAAATGGAGTGCCACGGGCTCAATGACAACTGCCCGGGCCGAGTTCGGCCTGGCGATGCTTCCCGACGGCCGCGTTCTTGTGGCCGGAGGCACCGACAAGGACTACAACCTCACCGTCACCGCTGAGCTATTCGACCCCGTTACCGGCTCATGGACTCCGACGGGCAACCTCAAGGTCGCCACGATGTGGTCGGCAATTCAGACGCTGGCCGATGGCCGTGTACTCATCTCCGGCGGCGGCCTGGATGCATCGGCAACCAAAGTGACCGCAGCCTGCGAGATCTACTCGCCGACGTCGCGATGACCTGGCAGCAACCTTGCAATAGCCCGACCGCTCAGGAGATGCAAGTGCCCGAGATGCAAGTGCCCGCCCCAAGGCTCCGTGTCGCAATCGTGGGCTGTGGCGACGTCGCTCATCGCCACTACCTTCCGCCGCTGGCGGCCCTGGCCGATCGGGCGGAGATCGTCGGTTGCTGCGATGTGCGGCTCGAGTCGGCCGAACGCCTGGCGGCGGCATTCGGCCTGGCGGCGGCATTCGGCCTGGCGGCCCCCGAGGCCACGCCGCCTGCGCCGGCCTTCGATGACCTCGACGAGATGCTCCGCCAGGTTCGGCCGGACGCGGTCTTCAACCTGACGCCGGCGCCGCTGCACGCCTCGGTTACTTCTGCCTGTCTGGCGGCCGGTGCTCATGTCTACTCCGAGAAACCCATCGGGGCCACGATCGCGGAGGCGGACCGCCTCATCGCCGAGGCCGGTGCCGCGGGCCGCTTGCTGATGTGCGCCACGGCTTCCGCGGCGACACGCCAGATCCGGTGGCTCCGCGAGGTCCTGGACTCGGGGCGGCTGGGTAGGCCCACACTGGCGGTCGCCCAGTGCGCCGGCATGGGCCCGGCAGACTGGGCGGCATACACCGGCGACCCGACCGTCTTCTACACCCCGGCCGTTGGACCGGTGCGCGACATCGGCATCTACCGGCTTCACGAGTTGACGGCTCTGCTGGGGCCGGTCCGACGCGTTTCGGCGATAGGCGCGATCGCGATACCGGAGAGAACGGTGCTGGGCGGGCCGCGTGCCGGCCAGAAGATCGCCGTTACCACACCGGATCATGTCCTAATGCAACTGGAATTTGCGAGCGGCGCGCTGGGCCAGCTGCTGTCCAGCTTCGCCACGCCGGCGACTCAGGCGCCCTGGCTGGAGATCCACCTGACCTCCGGATCGATCAGCTTCTCGGGCGACCAGTACGCCGCCGATTCGAGCGCGAGCTTCTTCGTGCGCTCCGATGCGCCGGCAGCCGACCCGGCGGGCTCGTCCGGCGCATTTGCCCCGGGTTGGAATCACGGCCTGACGCCGCCTCCGCCGGCCGATCGCTTCCCTTTGATCGGCCGCGGTCCGGAGCACTTTCTGGCCTGTCTGGCCGGCGAGGAGAAGCCCATCCTCACCGCCGAGCATGCCCGCCACGTGCTGGAGATCGTGTTGCTCGCCTATGAGTCCATCGCCGCCGGCTGCGCCCGGGAGCTCACGACTACGTTCTGAGGGCGAGCCGCAGTACAGTGACGTCAGCCGCGCCAATCGGGCGGCTCAAGAGCGGAGGCACGGAACAAGCGTGAAGTTCTTGCGCACTCGGAACTCGCCGCGCCCGAATCCGCTCGCGCCGGCCATGCTGGTGGTGGTGGCGATGGGCCAGGAGATGCGGCTTTCCGTGGAGCCGGGCCGCAGCCTCGTCGTGGGGCGCGGTGCTGAGTCGGACATCGTGCTGGCTGACGCCGCCGCGAGCGATCGTCACGCTTTGATCAAACGGGCTGGTCCGGGCTGGCTGGTCAGCAGCTTGGATGGCTCGAACCTGGCCTGCTTTCTCGACTCAACCGGCCGAGCCCGTCCGATCGAGTCAGAATTGGGTCTCCGCTCGGGCGAACTGCTGATAGGCGAGTGCCAGGTGAGGCTCTATTCGCCCCCGTCCTGACACACTCGGGGCATACTCCGCTACGATCTGCGGGAGCACCGGGCCGGTAGCTCAATGGTAGAGCAAGGGCCTTTTAAGCCTTTGGTTGTGGGTTCGAGCCCCACCCGGCTCACCAACTCGACACACAGAAAAGCCCCTTCCGGCGAAACCGCGAAGGGGCTTTTCATATGGTCGCGCTCGGGTCGCGCTCGGGTCGCGCTCGGGTCGCGCTTTGCCTCTATGTCTACTGGCTGAGGTCCTTCACCGCTGCCAGCAGCTGAGTGTCGGTGGATGAGGCGAAGTCCGTGTTGCTCGCGGACGCGAGGTCGGTTGGGTACGTTGGGTAAACCCCCGACGGCATCTGAACCGTTTCATCCGGCTTGATACCGACGCCGAAGATCCGGTGGCCGTTTGGCGTAAGCCACCAGGCCGTTCCCAGGATGACGACCGAGCCGTCGGAGAGCGGGAATTGCTGGAGGACCGTTCCGGTGCCGAAGGTCGGTACGCCGACGATCTTGGCCCGGCCGTGGTCCTGCAACGCGCCTGCGACGATTTCGGCCGAACTAGCCGAGTTGTGGTCCACGAGCACGACCACGGGCAGAGCGTTGTGGGTCCGGTTGGGGTTGACGCTGATGTTCGTGTTGGTGCCGTTGGCGTCCTGCTGGGTGTAGACGACGCCGCTCGGGAGGAACTCACTGGCCACGTCCTGGGCCTCCGAGGCGTAGCCACCCGGGTTGCCGCGCAAGTCCAGGATGATCGAAGTGGCGCCGGCTTTCGTTGCGGCGGTGATCTTCGACTGGAGTTGATCAGCGGCTCCCTGGGAGAACTCGGTCAAAGCGATGTCGGCGATGTGGGTGCCTGGAATCATCGACCAGTCTGCCAGCGGAACATTGACGTTGGCCCTGGTTATGGTGATGTCAACCGTGGTGGATGAACCAACGTGCAGAACCGTGATGGTGACTTTGGCGCCGACGTTGCCGCGGATCTTGGAGGCCATCTCGTCGAATGTCATGTTCGTCGTCGACGCGCCGTCGACCGCGACGATCACATCACCCGCCTTGACGCCGGCCGCTTCCGCCGGCGAGCCCGGGATCACCCGGTCGATCGTGAAGACGCTGTTGCTGCTGGACATCATCACGCCGATGCCGGCAACGTTGGCACTCAGCGACTGCTCCCAGGCCGCGAATTCTTGGGGCGTTAGATAGGTGGAGTGCCCGGTGTCGCCGAGGGCGTCCACCATGCCCTTGATGGAGCCGTAGAGCAGTTGCTGATCGGTGATGTTGGCTTTCCCAACGTAGTACTGCTTCACGATGGCCAGCGCTTCGTTGTAGAGAGACGAGTTCTGGAGCGAAGCGTTGGGGGCGGCGACGCAAGTCGGTATCGGGGCCGATGCGCCCGAGGCTTGCGGTGCAGCGGTCGTGGCGACACAGGCCGATGTGGCCGGGAAGCCGATGTGATCGGTGATCAGGCCGCCGGAAAATGCGATCAGACAGGCAGCGACCACGACGAGGATCTGCGGGAGTCTGCTGGGCCGGCGGCGAGTCACATCGCCCGCGGGTGGCCAGCCCGGCTGGGGGGACCATGCCGTTTGGGGTTGCTGCGGCGGAGCCGGCGGCCATGCGGGCGGCCATGCGGGCGGCCAT
>DASVKT010000182.1:0-8986 GCA_036385235.1 Candidatus Limnocylindrales bacterium
TTGGAGGCGCGGCTGAGGCAGCCTCGGCGCTTCATCCAAGTTGTGGCCGGGCCGAGACAAGTCGGCAAGACAACCCTGGTCCAGCAAGTGATGGACCGCCTGGATATTCCCGTTCGGTACGCGAGCGCCGACGAACCGACCCTCCGCGGGCATGAGTGGATCGCCCAACAGTGGGAGGCTGCTCGGCTGCAGGCCGGTGATGGGCCGGCAGTGCTCGCACTCGACGAAGTGCAGAAGATCACCGGCTGGTCGGAGTCGGTCAAGCGACTGTGGGACGAGGACAGTCGAGCTGGCCGGAAGCTACAGGTGGTGATCCTGGGCTCAGCCCCGTTGCTCGTTCAGCGCGGGTTGGCCGAGAGCCTGACGGGCCGGTTTGAGGTCCTCCGACTCGGTCACTGGGCCTTCGCCGAGATGCGAGACGCCTTTGGTTTCTCACTGGATCAGTACTTGTATTTCGGCGGCTATCCAGGTGCGGCGCCGCTCATCGGCGAGCCTCAGCGGTGGGCTAGATACGTCATCGACTCTCTGATCGAGACAACGATCTCGCGGGATGTCCTGCTCCTGACAAGGGTTGACAAGCCCGCCCTGCTCCGTCGGATGTTCGAATTGGGTTGCCGCTACTCGGGACAGGTTCTCTCGTATACGAAGATGCTGGGCCAACTCCAGGAAGCCGGCAATGCGACCACGCTCGCGCACTACCTCGATCTGCTGGCGGCGGCGGGGTTGCTCGAGGGCTTGCCCAAGTTCGCCGGGCAGACGGTCCGACAGCGTGGATCGAGTCCGAAGTTGCAGGTGCTCAATACGGCGCTGTTGACGGCTCCGAGTGGGCTGAGCTTCGATGATGCCCGGGCTGACCGGACGTTCTGGGGCCGACTGGTTGAGTCCGCGGTGGGTGCGCACCTGGCCAACGCCGCCGCTTCGGGCGGGTTCGAGCTTTTCTACTGGCGTGAGCGCAACCGCGAAGTGGACTTCGTGGCGCGGTCGGGGCGGCTCACGACCGCGATCGAGGTCAAGAGCGGTCGGTCGCCGGAAGCGTTGCCGGGCATGGACGCTTTCGCGGCAGCCTTCAGTCCAGGGCGGACGCTGCTGGTTGGCGGCGACGGAGTATCTGTGGAGGAATTCCTGTCCATGCCGGCGACTCACTGGGTCGGGTAGCCGCCTGAGCCGCCGTCCAGATAAGCGGCGGTTGAGCCTCCGCTGAGAGACTCCCAACGCGGAAGTCGGCATTCCCATGTGCCGGCCCGATATGCCCTTGACGGCATATGCCTGGGAGGTTATGGTCGATGGCGTGGCCGGTCGAGGTCACCGTTGAGTTCGAGGCCTGGTATTCGGGTCTGGCAAGTGCCGACCGCGAGGCGGTCAATGCTGTGGTGGGCACACTTGAGGAGCGCGGTCCCGGTCTTGGCCGCCCCTTGGTCGGCGTAGTCACGGGTTCGCGCCATGGTCATCTCAAGGAGCTGCGCATTGGTACCATCCGGATCCTTTTCAGGTTCGATCCCCGCCGGACGGCGATTCTCCTGCTCGGCGGCGACAAGAGAGGGGAGTGGAGTGCCTGGTATCCAAAGTCTATCGCTGCCGCGGACGACCTCTACGACCTCTACTTGGCCGAACTCGGCGAGGAAGACCTGCTTCCGAGGGAGTGATCGATATGGTTGGTCATAGGGCCTGGCGCGAGGTCAGACGCGGAGACGACTCGAGCCCCGAAGCGCAGGCGTATCGAAGTGCCATCGGCGACGCGTTGGCTTTAGCGGAGATTCGAGCCCGTCGAGGGCTGACGCAGGTGGACGTGGCGCGCGTTCTTCGGACGAGTCAGGCCAGTGTGTCCAAGATCGAGCGGCGCGACGATCTGTACCTCTCCACTTTGCGCGGTTTCGTCGAGGCGCTCGGCGGCCGGTTGGAACTGGCGGCGGTCTTTCCGGAGGGCCGGGTCGCGATCTCGGGCCCCGGTGAGGAGCCCACGAGCGGTCACGCCATCGCAGAGCGTTAGGCCTTCCTGGAACCGTCAAGCCCGCCGCTCTTCGGTGAGCCAAACCAAGGAGCCGGCCGAGATGATGCCCGCGAGCCAGGGGATGAAGAAGACCTGGCTGGCAATTGCGGTCGATCTTGTCCGGTACAGCCGGACATCTGCAGGATCCCGTCGGCCCCGGCTCGCGCCGCTGCGCGGCCCCGGCTCGCGGCCCCGGGCCGGCGCCGCCGCGTCGCGGCAGCCCAACGACCCGGCAGACGTGGCGACACCCCCTATGCTCCCGTCCTCTCATCCTGCTGCGTAGCGTAAATCGCCTCCGCCTGGTCGGCCGCTTCGGCCAGGACCTCCTCCGGAGTGGCATCCGGGTATGCCGCGTGAATCGCGGTCGTGACTTCGAGCAAGTTCACGCCTTCAACTTCCTGGACCGCCTGCAAGTTGATCACGTAGTTGGCCAGGATGGAGATGACGGCCGCGACCGGCAGACCGAAGAGGATGCCCCAGATCCCGGCCACCTGCGCTCCGACCATGACGGACAGGAGTGTGACGATTGGATGGACTCCGGAACTCCTCTTCATCAGGCGCGGCATCAGCAGATTCATGATCAGTGTCTGCGTGATGAAGAGCACGAGAGCAACCGGGATGAGCGCGGCGGGCGCGAAGGCCGCGGCGATGATTATGGGCGGCAACAAGGCCAGCGGGGGACCCACAAAGGGGATCGGCATGCAGAGCGCCGCAACCAGGCATATCAGGAACAGGTACGGCAGACCGAACACCAGGCCTACTACGATCGTGAGGGCAATCTGGATGCCGACGAGGATCAGCTGGATCCACAGGAATCCGCGGAAGGCTCGACCGACCGAGCGATCGAACAGATCGAGTTGGGTCTCGAAGCGGTTCGGCATCACCCGGCGCAGTTTGGCCTGCAGACCGGCGGCGTCGGAGACGATGAAGACCGATATCACCAGGGTCAGGAAGAGGGTGCCGACGACCGAGACCGCGGTGCCCGCGATTGCCCCGGACTGGCTCGACAGGGTGGACTTCAACTCGGGCACGACTCTCGCCTCGGCCTGGCGGAAGAGGGCGGCCAGGTCGATAGTCCCAGTGCCGATCCCCAGGGTTTTCTGAAGGGAGGCCAGGCTGTGGCTGATTTGCGCGGTCCCTTCGTCCAATCGATTTGCCAGGTTCGTCGCCTCGCTCATGCCGATGGAGGTGACAACGAGCACGAAGGCGACAAACCCCAGGGCCATGCAGCCGTAGACCAGACCCACGGCCTTGCCGCGTCCGATGTGGAGGCGCCCTGCGGCCCCGTTGACGAGCGGGCTGACCACGAACGCCAGGAGCCAGGCAAGGAAGCAGATGATGGCGATCCCGCTGAATGCGCCCGCGAAGGCGATGAGCCGTTCGAGGATGAGAAGGATGAAGACCACCGAGCCGGCGGCGAAGAAGATCGTTGCCATTCGACGGAGGCCGAATGCCTGGCGCGGTATCGCGCGGAGACCGCCCCGATGAAGCTTCGGCGTGGTGCTGGCCATCTCGGTTCTCCATCGGCCGCGCAAGCAGCGCAGGGCATCGATCGATGCCCACCAGAGTCTGGGCCGGGCGGGCCGCCCCTGCGAGGATGAGAACCCCCAATCAACGCAGTTCGCCTGGCCGGCGGCCGAGGACGACTGCCAGGCGAGCGCTAGGCCGTTGCGGCGACGGGCGCCGATCGTCCCCGCCCAATGACACTGGCGAAGCCCCACGCACAGACGACCAGCGACACCACGAGCAGAATCGGAGAAGTTCCCACGACGTCGGCGGCCGGCCCGACAACCATGATCGGCAGCAGGCTCGAGACCGACACGAGCATGTTCAGGATGCCGAACACTCGGCCCCGAACCTCCTCCGGCAACTCCTCCTGGAGCTGGGTCTGCGAGGAAATCGCGACGATTGCGTAACACATACCGCATGCAAACGCGATGGCCACGACGATCGAGAGCAGTGATAGAACCTGGCTGACGTCCGACAGGCCGTAGGTATCCGCGGCCGCAGCGATCTTGACGTTGAAGAAGCGCCAGATGGGGCCGAGGCAGGACAGCAGGGCGAGCAGGAGCCCCAGGACGATCAACTCCACCTCGATGATCCGGCGCCGCGGGAAGTTGTGACCGTAGGCGTTGACGCCCAGAACGCCGGTGACGATGCCCAGGCCGAGAGGCAGCACGATTACCACGAGGCCCTTGTCTCCGAGCCCCAGGGACGTCTTGGCGAAGTCGGGGCCGAGCACGGCAAGGATGCCGATCAGCGCTCCGGTGATCCCCATGTAGGAGAGCGACCAGGCCACGCTGTGGTGATCTCGGATGTAGACCAAACCCTCGACCAGTTGCGCGAATGTTCCCGTGGCCTCCTTCTCCACGACCACAACCGTGCGGCCGGACTTGGCAGGGGGGCGGCGTCTCGCCTGTTTCGCCGGCAGCGAGAACGGCAGCGACATCGGTAGCAGCGCCGGCTGCGGGCCGGGCGGCAGCGACGTCGGCAGGACCACGCAGAAGACGGCTGCCACGAAATAGAGCGCCGCGACCAGCACGATCAGGGGTTGCGGGCCGGCAATGGCAATGATGAACGGCCCGAATATCGCAAAGCCCAGCGCGAACGCGGCGTTGGTGGTGAGGGAGAAGAGGCCGTTGGCCGCCAGGAGCTGAGACTTCGGGACGACGAATGGAATCATCGAGGCCTCGGCCGGACCAAAGAAGGTCGTGAAGGTTGAGACCAAGATCATCAACAGGTACAACAGGAGGAGGTTGCCGCCCACCAGGAATACCAGGACGAACGCCACTCCGCGCAGAACGTTGGTGGCGACCAGCACGAGTCGCTTGTCTACCCGGTCCACGATGACGCCGGCGATAGCCGAGAAGAGGATGGCCGGAGCCAGGAAGCAAAGCAGAAGAGCGCTGATGGCGATCTTGGAACCGCCGTAGTTGGCCGTGATCATGACCAGCAAGCCGAGCATGACCATGTTGCCGCCGACCTGAGTCGACAACTGGGCCAGCCACAGCAGCAAGAACGGCCGGTTGCGGAGTACGGCGAAACCACCGCCCTCGGCGGGTTCGGTCACACCGGGCAGGGGCAATGTGGACGCTTCCGTAGATGGGATGGCCATTCGGGCAGTCTATACGGGGCGCCCGGGCAGGATAGGGATGGAAGCCCGCGTAGGCGGCTCGAGTGCCTAGTTCGCGGGCGCTGTAATGGTCACTCCGGACAACGAGTCGATGACGATGTCCAGCGTGACCGTCTCGTGGGTCATCGTGAACGAGATCCGCTGATCGAGAGACGCTTGGAGGCTCACGCCCGCGGGTGTGCCGTCGTCCTCCGCCCAGAAGGAGAGACTCTCGAGGGTGAGGTTCTTCTGATCTGCGCCTGCGGTGATGCCGAAGGCGGACGGATCCACGCCCGAAATGTTCGCGACGGTGAGGTGATGCAGCCGTCTGCCGAACTTGTCCTGAACGCCCGCATCGACCAGGGCGATGTTGCCGACCACGCCTTGAAGTGTCTTGCCCGAGGCCGGCGACGTATTCCACGAGCCGCCGTTGGACCGGGTGTAAGCCGTGTCGCCGACGACGATGCTGTCGAACGTGATCGTGGCGCCCAGGATCTTGGTGGTGATGGAGGCGTCGCTGTCTCCACCCTTGACCTTGAACGTGCCGGTGATCGGGCCTGAGGTCGAGCCGAAGGGCACGGCCGCCTTGACCGTCCCGGACACGGAGCCCTGGGCCTGGAAGTCGCTGGCTGTGACCTTGGCCCTGAAACTGTCCAGCGTCGACATCGGAGTGGGAGTGGGGGTCGGAGTGGGGGTCGGAGTGGGGGTCGGAGTGGGAGTAGGAGTGGGGGTCGGAGTGGGAGTCGGCGTGGGGGTCGGCGTGGGGGTCGGCGTGGCCGACCCGTGGCCGCCGTTGCAGGCCGCCAGGGCCGCCAATATCAAGGCTAGGCTCATGCCCCGTGCAAGACGACGAACGACAAGTGGCGATGGCATTTCGCGCTTCCCAATCGCGCTCGACCCCTTGCGGCAACCGGAAGACTCTGGGGTCGTTGGTTGACAAAGGCCGCGTACAGCAACGTCCATCTTAGTCCTGGGGCGAGCATTCGGGCGTTTAGGAATATGAAAGCGCGGCGAATCCTCGACATCGGTGACCGCGACAAACCGCGGATATGCCGCCCCGCGCTCACCTTCCGGGCATGAGCGGGCAGCCTAGCGCCAGCGTCCCTACGGTTCCACTTCAAACCCCTCCGTCGCAGAGTCCGAGTCCGTCGCCCGGGCTCGCTGGATCTCGCGCTGACGCATGAATTCGAAGCTGGTGCGGTCCACGAGCGAGACGCTCGATGCGGTCGCGGCGCGGAAGGCGGGGAAGGCACTCCGTGTTGGGCGAGCCGTAGCCGCCGCCCTCTCTTGGCTCTTCGCCACCTTGCCCATCGTGGTCGCGAACGCCACGAGATCCGCCTGGCTCACGCCCGAGTCGATGACGGCGACCTCCTGCGCACCACCATGCTAGCGAAGCCGAGCACGTTCTCGTGGCCCGGCGGGGCGCACGTCACCTCACCGCACCTCACGACTCACGCCGCCTAGCGCTTCGGCGATCCGCCGCTCCGCCGTGCCAGCCAGCCGGCCCACGTGGCCTCGCTTGGCCCGGCGGTGATCTCGTCGCCGTGGCGAACCAACGGCAGCCGTAGGAGGCTCGGTTCGCTTCGGACGCGGGCCAGAAGCTCACCGCGGTTGGCGAGGAGTGCCGCTCGTTCCGGCTCGCCCGGGCCCGGCGCCAGCGCCGTCACACCCAGCCTCTCCACCAGCATCCGCAACTCCGCGGCCTCAATCGGCCGCTTGCCCAGATCCACAAACCGCACCACGATCCGCCGCTCGCGGAAGAACCGCACCGCCGCTCGCGTGACCGCGGAACCCTCCAGCCCGAGGACGTCGATCTTGGGCATCTTCTTGGTTACGGTCTTGCCCAGCGGAGCCGGCATCGGTTGCCTCATGCGGGTTGAAGTCGAGAATCGGGAAAGCAAGCCTACCAGCGCCGACTCGCTAGACTGGCTGAAATTTGGGGATCTGTTCGCCGGCTATGCGGAGGTAGGGCAACTTGCAGTCGGACGCCGTCGGTCTGGATCCGGCCCTGGCGAGCCTGATCGATCATCTGCCCAAGGTTGAGTTGCACGTCCATCTGGAGGGCACGCTCGAGCCGGAATTGGCCTTCCGGCTGGCGGAGCGGAACAAGATACGGGTGCCGTTCGAGTCGGTCGAGCAGATGCGGGCCGCCTGCGATTTCGCCGACCCGCAGTCCTTCCTGGACGTCTACGACGCGGCCTGCGCCGTCCTGGTCACGCGCAACGATTTCCGTGAACTGACTCTGGCCTATCTGGCGCGCGCCGCGGCGGACGGTGTCCGTCATGTCGAGCCGTTCTTCGACCCGCAGACGCACACGCAACGCGGCGTCCAGATGGACGTGGTTGTCGGTGGCATCCTCGACGGTCTGGCGGAGGGCGAGCGCGAGCACGGCATCACGAGTGGCCTGATCATGTCCTTCCTGCGGCATCTCCCGGTCGAATCGGCCGATGCGGCCCTGGCCGCCGCGGAGCCGTGGCTGGACCGCATCGTCGCCGTTGGGCTGGACTCGAGCGAGATCGGCTATCCGCCCGAGCCGTTCGCGGCCACCTTCTCCCGGGCGCGGTCGCTGGGCCTGCGCGCGGTTGCCCATGCCGGCGAGGAGGCGGACGCGTCGTTCGTCACCCGAACCATCGACGCCCTCGGCGTGACCCGCATCGACCACGGCGTCCGCTCGGCCGATGATCCGGCCGTCATGGGCCGCCTGGCCGACGCCGGCATAACGCTGACCGTCTGCCCCATGTCGAACGTCCGCCTCAAGGTCTTCCCGACGATGGAGCATTCCACGATCCGGACGCTGATGGGGGGCCGGCTGGCCGTCACGATCAACTCGGACGACCCGGCCTACTTTGGCGGCTACATCGGCGACAACTACCGCGCGGTTGCGGTGGCGCTGGGATTACAGGCGGCCGATCTGGTCAGGCTGGCGAAGGGAGCGATCGATGGTTCGTTTGCCCCGGCCACCCGCAAGCTGGAACTCCTGGGCGAACTGGCGGTCGTGCTCGCCGACTAGCCTTCTCGCAGCGTTTGGTCAGATGGCTTCACTGCGGCTTCACTCCGCCACCCAATTTCCCTTCGTCCCTCAAACTGTCCCAATGTCAACCAAAACCCGCGGCTTTGCCGCTATGGTCCGGTAGCGTCGGTGTCGACGCTGGATCTGGATCTCTACTCGTTCGCGGATCTGCGCCGGGTGGATGCGCTGGCCGCGGTGGGCCGGGCGTTCGATGCGGAGCCGGCCCTTCGGCCGGAGCTGATCGACATCCGGGAACCGCTCCGCAACAAGATCGGCAGCGCGGAAGGGTACTTCTCCAACTCGGGCATGCACATCGAGAGCGACGACTATCTCTTGGGGCGGAGGCAGTTGCCGCGACTCAGCGGCGCCCTGTCTGCGCCGAGCTATCGCGATGACGATCTCAAGGAATCTCCTCACCGCCTCTACGAGTTCACCGATGATGGCGACGAGGATTGGCTCCGTGACGCGGCCAATCTGGAGGCCCTCGCCCGGCTCTTCGTCCGCCTGGCCGGCGCGCTCCAGGGCTTCTATGGCTTCGTGGCAGATGCCCGGATGGCCAGGCAGCAGCGCGGCGAGTTCTCCCGGGCGCGGCAGAAACGCCAGTTCGCACCCGCCCCGCCGGACGAAACCAGCGACCGCCACTCTGTTCGCGACGTCTACTGGCTCAACTACTTTGGTCCGGCCTACGTCGAGTTCTGGGGCCAGCCGCGCACCGCCGGCCTGGGTATCCGCCAGGAGTCGACGACCAACGGCGGCGTCGTCATCTGGGCGACGGAAACACCGTTCGTCTATCAAGACGGCATCGGCTCCTTCATGGATTACCAGTGGAAGAAGCCGTGGTACGACGCCCTCGGCGCGGCCGCGTTTGTCAACGCCG
>DASVKT010000183.1:0-1870 GCA_036385235.1 Candidatus Limnocylindrales bacterium
AGGAACGGGAACGGACCCTCGGGGCGGACATTCTGGGCCGACTGGCCGCCATGGACCCGGGGGCCAGGCCCATGATTCTGGAGACGCTCGTGGCCGCCCTGGCGCGAGAACAAAATGGCCCGTCGCTGGCTTCCATCGTTGCGGCCCTGGGGCATCTCGGCGATCCGGGCACACTCGGGCTGATCTTCCCGCTGGCGGACAACCCGAGCCCGGAAGTGCGGCTCGCGGTCGCCTTTGCCGTGGCCACGATCAGCTCTCAGCCACTGGCCCCTGAGGCGCGGGCGGCCCTGATTCTCCTCTCCCGAGACGCTGAGCCGGAGGTCCGCGACTGGGCCACGTTCGGGCTGGGCACGCTCTCCGACGACGACGGTCCGGATGTCGTGGCCGCCCTTCTGGCGCGGGCGGAGGACGCCAGCCACGAAGCTCGGGCCGAGGCTCTCTTCGGCCTGGCGGTCCGGCACGATCCACGCGCGGTGCCGCATCTGATCCGGGCGCTGCTGTCGCCACTCGTGGGTGGCTTGGAGGTTGACGCTGCTGCTGCTGCCGCCGACCCGCGGCTTCTGCCCGCGTTGTGGGCCCTCAAGCAGGCCGGCGTCCAGGACGAGGTCCGGCTAAGCCACGCGATCGACCGATGTTCGGCATCCGACAGGCCCGCCTGACCTGACCGCAACCGCAGCCACCCGTGGGCGACGAACCCGAGTCGACCTAGGAGTTTGCGTCGGTAATGCCCCTCGCGAGGCTCCGTCCCTATTTCGAGCCCTATTTCGGGCCAAAGTGGGGTCGCGGATCGCTCAAGAGGTCGAGTCCAAGGTCAAGGTTGGGGCCGAGTCGTCAGATTCCGATTACCGACGCAGCCACCTAGCCGACCAGGTCCACCAGCGCGCCGTCGCGAACCAGCCGCGTCGCCGACTCGATGTCGCTGCCCTGCATGCGATCGTGATCCAGGTGTGGCACAACCGATCGAATTCGAAGATGCGCCTGCCCGACGCCGACGCCCGGCCTGACCGCCGAGCCTTCGGCCGCCATCCCAGCCATCCGCAAGTCGAGCGCCTGCGCCGCAACTAGCAACTCGAGCGCGACGATTCGCTGGACATTGGCCAGGACCAATCGGGCGTGCCGGGCCGCAATCGAGCCCATCGAGACGTGGTCTTCCTGATTTGCCGACGTGGGGATCGAGTCGGCGCTGGCGGGATGGGCCAGGACCTTGTTCTCGGACGCCAGCGCGGCGGCCGTGTACTGGAGCAACATCATGCCGGTCTCCAGGCCGCTGCCCGATGAGAGGAACGGCGGCAAGCCGCCGTTCAGCCGTGCATCGACCATCAGCGCAATGCGGCGCTCAGAGATTGCGCCCAACTCGGAGATCGCGAGCTTGGCAAAGTCCATCGCCAAAGCGATCGGCTCGCCGTGGAAATTGCCGCCGCTGATGACCAGCCCGCCGCCGGTAGCCGCGGCCGATGCATCGGCCACTCCCCCCTGCGGGAAGACGAGCGGGTTATCCGTGGCAGAGTTGATCTCCACGTCGAGCACGCCGCTGAGATAGTCGAGCGCATCGCGGCAGGCGCCGTGGACCTGCGGCACGCAGCGCAGCGAGTACGGATCCTGGACCTTGTGCGACGACGGGTGGTGGCTGGTCATGAGAGTTGAATCGCGCAGCAGCCAACGCAGCTCGGCGGCGACGGCGACCTGGCCCGGATGCGGCCGCGCCAGCTGGTACGCGGCCGAGTAGGCCACATCCGTGCCGAGCAAGGCCTCGCAACTCATCGCCGCCGCGACGCTGGCGGTACGGGCCAGACGCTGGGCGTCCACGGCCACCAACGAACCGATGGCACTCATCATCTGAGTCCCATTCAGAAGAGCGAGCCCTTCCTTG